>NZ_JBSHCR010000024.1:0-60091 GCF_053615895.1 Isoptericola sp. NPDC055881 | reverse complement strand
CCCGCCTTCCGTCCGGAAGGAGGGCCATTCGCCCGCTCACAGCGTCTTCAGGGGCGTGCGCCGGTGGCGACCGGGCGGGACGGGTCGCTCGACCACTGCGACCACGAGCCGGCGTAGAGCGCGGCCGGGATGCCCGCGCAGGCGAGGGCGGCGATCTCGTGCGCCGCCGTCACGCCGGACCCGCAGTACACGCCCACCTCGTCGCCGTCGTCGCTCAGCCCGAGGTCGGCGAACCGGCCCGCGAGCTCCTCGTCGGGCAGGAACGTGCCGTCGTCCCGCAGGTTGCCCGCGGTCGGTGCGCTCACGGCGCCCGGGACGTGCCCGGCGCGCGGGTCCACCGGCTCCGTCTCGCCGCGGTACCGCTCCGGGGCGCGCGCGTCGAGGAGCGTGCCCGTCTCGGCCACCTCGGACGCGTCGTCGGCGTCGAGCACCGGCAGGTGCCCGGGACGGACGACGAGGTCGCCGGGCTCGTGCACCACGTCGCCGCTCTCCAGCGCGAGGCCCGCCCGCACCCAGGCGGGCAGGCCGCCGTCGAGGATGCGTACGTCGTCGACCCCGAAGTAGCGCAGCAGCCACCAGGCGCGCGCCGCGGACAGGCCACCCACCGTGTCGTAGACGACGACGCGCGAGCCGGCCCGCAGGCCCCACGCCCGCACGCTGCGCTGGAACGACGACGCCGAGGGCAGCGGGTGCCGGCCCTCCTCGGGCGACGCCTCGGCAGCGAGCTCGGACTCCAGGTCCACGTACACGGCGTCGGGCAGGTGCCCTGCCAGGTAGCGCTCCCGGCCGTCCGTCATCCCGAGCGCCCAGCGCACGTCGAGCAGCACGGGCGCGCCCGCCGCCGGGTCCGGGCCGGCGCCGAGCCGCAGGTCGGCCGCGAGCTCCGCCACGGGCACGAGCACCCGGGCGCGGGAGGTCCAGGCGCCGCTCATGCCGTGGCGCCCAGGTCGAGACGCATCGTGAAGGCGTCCTTGTCCTCCGGCTGGTAGTAGCGCCTGCGCAGCCCGATCCGCTCGAAGCCGAGCCGCTCGTACAGCGCCAGCGCGGGCTCGTTGTCGACGCGCACCTCGAGCAGGACCGCGCCCGCCCGCAGCTTGCGCGCGTGCTCCAGCAGCGCCTCCAGCAGCGCGCGGCCGACGCCGTGGCGCTGGTAGAGGGGGTCGACGCCGATCGTCATGACCTGCGCGACGTCGCCGTCGAACCAGAGGCCGGCGTACCCGACGACCGGCTTCGGCCCGACGCCGTACACGGCCACCGCGTCCGGCCCGGTGGGCTCGGCGACGACGTACCAGCGCCCCAGCGCGGCGAGCTCGTCGGTGAGCATCCCGTAGGTCCAGGCCCCGGCGCCGAAGAGGATCCGCTCCAGCTCCAGCACGCGGTCGAAGTCGGTGCTCCGCAGCGGGCGCAGGCGGCACGACGGCGCGTACACGTGCTGCACCGTTCGCGGCAGCCCGGCACCGGGCTGGGGCGCCGGCCGCGTCGCCGGGTCGGCGGCCGGCTGGTCCGTGGTCACGCCGGGCTCCCGGTCGCGGGCACGAGCCGGGCCGGTGCGGGTTCCTGCACGTCGGGCCGGCGCAGGTAGAGGGGCTCGGTCGGCAGCGCCTCGCCGGCGGCGCGACGCGCGAGCGCGAGGCGCGCGAGGACCGCGGCGTCCGGCACGAGCGGCGCGTCCTCGTCGGCCGGCAGGTGCTCCGGGTACAGCGTGGCGCCCTCCCCGACGACGACCAGCCGCCCGTCGGCGGGGGCGTCCTCGAGCCGTGCGGCGACCTCGGCGGCCTTGTCCACGCCCGGCCCGGCCAGCGTCTCGACCACGGGCACGCCGTGCGGCCCCTCGTGCGCGACGACGCGGTAGTGCGCCCAGTAGACCTCCTTGCGGCGGGCGTCCGTCGCGACGAGCACCTCGTCGCCCGGTGAGAGGCCCAGGTCGGCGACCGCCTGCACGGCGACCGCGTCGATGCTCGGCACGCCGAGCACGTCGATCCCGAGGCTCAGCGCGAGGGTGCGCGCGGTGACGAGGCCTACGCGCAGGCCGGTGAACGGCGCCGGTCCGGTGCCCGCGACGACGGCGGTGAGGGCCGAGCGGTCCAGCCCGGCGTCGTCGAGCACCGCCGCGACGAGCGGGCCGAGCGACTCGGCGTGCCGGCGACGCTCGTCGGCCGAGCGCGACGCGAGCCGTGTCCCGGTCTCGTCCACGAGGGCGACGGCGACTGCTGCAGACGTGTCCAATGCGAGAACTGCCACGCCCCCAGCCTACGGTCCTGCGAGCGATCGGGGTGCGGCATCGTCCGTGCTGACCTGATCCTCATCACGGGGGTTTGAGGATCAGGTCAGCACGCACGATTCCTGGCTAGCGTGCGGTGAGGGCGGCCAGGTCGACGCCGGCCCAGCGGGCGCCCACACCACGGAGCGTGGCGTGCCGCGTCCCCGCGCCCGGGTCGGTCTCGTCGTCCGCCCCGTCCGCCCCGTGCGCCCCGTCCGCGCCGTCCGCCCGGTCGCCGGACAGCGTGCCGGCGTCCCCGCGGGGACGCTCCAGGTCGATCTCCAGCCTGTCGTCCGTGAGCGCCTCGGCCAGGCCGCGGCCCCACTCCACCACCGTCACCGACTCCTCGAGCGACGAGTCCAGGTCGAGGGCGTCGAGCTCGCCGAGGCTGCCCAGGCGGTACGCGTCGACGTGCACGAGGGCGGGGCCGCGCGAACCGTCCTCCCGCGGGAGCGGCGGGTGCTCGCGCGCCACGATGAACGTGGGCGACGCCACCTGCCCGCGCACGCCCAGCGCGGCCCCGAGCCCCTGCGTGAGCGTGGTCTTGCCCGCTCCCAGGTCGCCCGTGAGGATCACCAGGTCCCCTGCGCGGAGCACGCCCGCCAGGGCCGCCCCCAGCGCTCGGGTGGCCTCCGCGTCCGGCAGGTCCGTCTCCGTCCGCACGACGACGTCGCTCACCGCTGCCCTTCCTCTCTCGTGGGAGTCACGGCCTCGAGGCCGGTGTAGACGCGCGGCGCGCGCGCCCCGATGCCCGTGACGATCTCGTAGCTGATGGTGCCCGCGGCGCGGGCCCAGTCCTCGGCGTTCGGCACCACGGCACCGCGGTCGACGCCGTCCGACGCCCCGAAGAGCGTGACGACGTCCCCCGCCCGTTCCGTCGCGCCGGGGCCGAGGTCGACGACGAACTGGTCCATGCACACCCGCCCTGCCACGCGCAGCACGCGCGCCCCGCCGACGCCCACCGGGCCGCCGACGCCGACCGCGCCGCCCGACGCGTGCCGCTGGATGCCGTCGGCGTAGCCGAGCGGCACCACGCCGAGGCGGGTGTCCTGCGACGTCGTGTAGTGGTGCCCGTACGACACCCCGTGGCCGGCCGGCACGTCCTTGACCGTCGTGAGCCGGGCCTGGAGCGTCATCGCGCCCCGCAGGCCGAAGTCGCCGGGCGCCCCGAGCTGCGGCACCGGCGAGTGCCCGTAGACGGCGACGCCAGGGCGCACGAGGTCGTGGTGCAGGCGCGGGTCCGTGAGCACGGCCGCCGAGTTCGCGAGGTGCCGCACCTCGAGGTCGAGGCCCGCGTCCTCCACGGTCCGGACCGCGGCGTCGAAGGCCGTCGCCTGCAGGCCGATCGACGGGTGCCCGGGCTCGTCCGCGCACGCCAGGTGCGACATCACGCCGACGACCCGCAGCACGCCCTCGGCCTCGAGCGCGGCCGCGCGCCGCACGACGTCGGGCAGGTCGGCGGGCATGATCCCGCTGCGGCCCAGGCCCGTGTCGACCTTGAGGTGCACCCGCGCGGGACCGCCCGCGGCGCGCGCACCGGCCGCCACCTCGTCGAGGGCCCAGGGTGCCGCGACACCGACATCCACCCCCGCGGCGACGAGGCGGTCGAACGGCGCCCCCGGCGCCGCGAGCCAGGTCAGCACCCGGGCGTCCTCGGGGGCGATCCCGCCGGCCCGGAGAGCGAGCGCCTCGGCGGGCACCGCGGTGCCGAGCCAGGTGGCCCCGCCCGCGAGCGCCGCGCGCGCCACGGGGAGCATGCCGTGCCCATAGCCGTCGGCCTTGACCACCGCCATCACCGCCGCGCCCGGGGCGTGCCCGGCCAGTGCCCGGACGTTGTCGCGCACGGCCGACAGGTCGACGACGGCGCGCGCCAGCTGGCCGTCGTCGAAGGGCAGGTCGGGGACCTCGGTGCTCACGGTCACCGATTCTCTCACCGCTCTCACGCCGCGCTCCCGTCCCGCGCGCCGGCCGGCCACGCCGGCCACGCGGCCAGCCGGCGCCGCGAGCGGAACTCCCGTGGTGCGCCGCTGAGCGGGTCGACGAACGCGAGCGAGCGGGCGAGCAGCTGCAGGGGGCGCGCCGGGTCGTCGGGCGCGTCGGCGCGCAGCTCCGGCCAGAACGGGTCGTGCAGGAGGGGCAGCCCGAGGGACGCCATGTGCAGCCGCAGCTGGTGCGTCTTGCCGGTGTGCGGCTCCAGCCGGTAGAGCCCGAGCCCGCGCGCCTCGTCGCGCGCGACCAGCGTCACCCGTGACTCGGCGTTCGGCTCGCCCGCCTCCTCCTGCGCCCGCACGACGCCCCGGTGCTTGACGATGCGCGAGCGGACCGTCGTCGTGCCGCCCGCACCCAGCCTGGCCGCCACCGCCGAGCCGGGCTCCGGCAGCGGTGCTACCGCCTCGTAGACCTTCTGCACGGCGCGGTCCTGGAACGCCGTCTGGTAGGCGCCGCGCACCTGCGGCCGCACCGTCAGCACGAGCACGCCGGCGGTGGGCCGGTCGAGGCGGTGCGCGGGCACCAGCTCCGGCAGGTCCAGGGTGGCGCGCAGGTGCACGAGCACGGTGCGGGTCACCCACCGGCCGCGTGGCATCGTCGCGACGAGGTGGGGCTTGTCGACCACGAGCAGGTCGTCGTCGCGGTGCAGCACCTCGAGCTCCGCGAGCGTGGGGACCTCGGGCTCGTCCGCGGGCGGGTCGCGGTAGAGGTAGAGGAAGCCGCGGGGCTCGTAGGGCGTGGAGTCGTCGACGACGACGCCCGCGCCGGTGACCACCTCGCCGGCCGCGAGCTTCTCGCGCAGGCGGGCGGCGTCGTGCTCGAACCGTTCCAGGAGGTACTGGGCCGCCGTCGTGTACCGGGCCGTGCTCGCCGCGTCGTGGGGCAGCACCAGCCGTGTGGGGTTGAGCCCGTCGCGCACCGGCAGGGGCGGACGGTGCGGGCCGGGACCTCCAGACGACGCGGGCACCGCTCCATTCTCCCGGGTCCCCGGGCACCGAGCACTGGGCATCGGGGCATGATGGAGCCCATGAGCCTCTACGACATCCCGTTCGAGCGCATGGACGGCACGACGACGACCCTGGCGGAGCACCGGGACGACGTCGTGCTGGTGGTCAACGTCGCCTCGCGCTGCGGGCTCACGCCTCAGTACGAGGCCCTGGAGCAGCTGCAGAAGTCGTACGCCGACCGCGGCTTCACCGTGGTCGGCTTCCCCAGCAACCAGTTCCTGCAGGAGCTGTCCTCCGACGACAAGATCGCCGAGTTCTGCTCCACCACCTACGGGGTGACGTTCCCGGTCGTCTCGAAGGTCCGGGTGAACGGGCGGCACGCGCACCCGCTGTTCGTCGAGCTGAAGAAGACGCCCGACGCCGGCGGTCACGACGGCCGGGTGCGGTGGAACTTCGAGAAGTTCCTCGTGCTCCCCGGGGCGGACGTGCACCGGTTCGCCCCGCAGACCGTGCCGGACGACCCGGAGATCGTCACCCTGATCGAGAAGGCCCTGCCGAGGTAGTCCGGGCCCTGCCGAGGTAGTCCGGGCCCTGCCGAGGTAGCTCAGGTCCCGCCGAGGTAGTCCGGACCCCGCCGAGGTAGTTCAGGTCTCGGTGAGGTAGCTCAGGACGTCACACCTCCAGGTGCAGCCAGCGCTCCGTGACCACGTAGCCGAGGGCCTCGTTCGCACGCCGCGACGCGACGTTGTCGCCGGACCCGCCCGTGCCGAACCGCGTCCGCCCCGTCGCGGCGAGGTCGAGCACCGCGGCGCCCTTCACGGCCGTGGCCAGGCCGCGGCGCCGGGCCGCCGCACGCGTCACGGTGAAGTCGATGTCGACGCGGTCCGCGGCCGTGTACAGCACCGTCGCCGCGTCGAGCCTGCCGTCGGCGGCGAACGCGCCGAACGCCCAGCGCTCTCCGGCGGCCAGCGCCGCGCCGAGCTCGCCGGCGTCGGGCACGTCGTGCGACGTCGCGACCGTCACCGGGTAGTCGCCCGCGGCGCCCGCGTCCAGGGCGACGAGGGCCGTCGCCTCCTCGGGTGCGAGCGCGCGGACCGTCCACCCCGCCTCGCGCGCGGCGTCGACCGCCGCGCGGCACGTGTCCAGGACGTCGGGGGTGACGGTGAGCCGGGCACCCCACGACTCGGACCGCACCCGCGCCCCGGAGTCGAGGAGGCGTGCTGCCTCCGGGTCGTCGGAGCGCAGGACCCGCACGGGCTGTGTCGTCGTCATCAGGTCGCAGGCTACCGGGGAGCGGTCACCCGCGGTTCGTCCCGGGGTCGCGGCCCGCGAGCAGGGCGGCGATCTCGGCGGGCACGGCGCCCGCGACGTCGAGGGCGGCGACCGGGCCCCCGGGGTTGGCGCGGTGCGCCGCGCGCCCGTGCACCAGGGCGGCGGCCGCGGCCACCTCGGCCGCGAGGGCCGGACGCTCGACCACCTCGTCCGCGCGGCCGGCGAGCATGGCGCCCAGCACGCCCGCCAGCACGTCGCCCGCCCCTGCCGTGGCCAGCCACGCCGGGCCGTCGGCCTGCGCGTACGTGGTGTCCGGCCCCACGACGACGGTTACGCCGCCCTTGAGCAGCACGGTCGCGCCCGTCAGCTCGTGCGCGCGCCGGGCCCAGAGCAGCGGCTCGGCCTCCACGTCGGCCCGCCGCACGTCCTCGCCGCGCGAGCGCAGCAACGCGGTCAGCTCACCCGCGTGCGGGGTGAGCACGAACCACGGCGGGACGACGTCGTCGAGCAGGCCGAGACCGCCCGCGTCGACGACGGCGGGCACCGGGCCGCCGGCGGTCCCGGCGAGGTTGCCGGCCGCGGCCGCCAGCGCAGCCCGGCCGCGCTCGTGCTGCCCGTCGTCGAGGCCGGAGTCCTCCCCCTCGTGCGCCGCCTCCGGGCCGCCCGGCACTCCCGGCCCGACCACCCAGGCCTGCACCCGGCCGGGCGCGGTGACCACCTCCGGACGGGCGGCCAGCACCGGGCGGCCCACGCCGTCCGACCCGCGGAAGCGCACCATCCCCGCGCCGGCGCGCACCGCGGCGGTGGTGGCGAGGACTGCCGCGCCGGGGTACGTCGTCGTGCCCGCGACGACGCCGACGACGCCGCGCGAGTACTTCTGGTCGGCGGGCCCTGGCACCGGCCACGCGCGGGCGACGTCGGCGGCTGCCAGCCGCCGCACCGCGGGGTCGCCCTCCGGGCGCAGGCCGAGGTCGACGACGCTCACCTCTCCCGCGTGCGCGGCCGCCGGCGGCAGCAGCAGGCCGGGCTTGATCGCGCCGAACGTCACCGTGCGGTCGGCGGCCAGCACCGGGCCGGGCACGGCGCCGTCGTCCACCCCGATGCCGGAGGGCAGGTCGACCGCCACCACCCACGGCGCCGTGAGCGGGCTGTCGGCCCCGGCACGCCGTGCGTCGCGGGCCGACAGCCCGCTCACCACCTGCTCGGCGAGGCCACGCAGCGGACCGTGGGCGCCGATGCCGACCAGCCCGTCGAGCACGACGTCGGCGCGCGCGGCGTCGTCGAGCACCGCGCCCAGGAGGCCCGGGGCGGAGAACAGCTCCACGACCCGGCCGCCGGCGCCCTCCAACGCCGCGCGGCCTTCCGCGTGGAACCGCTCGGCGACCAGCACCGCCGTGACCTCGAGCCCGCGGCGTGCCAGCACCGCGCCGGCGTGCAGCGCGTCGCCCCCGTTGTTCCCGGCCCCGACGAGGAGGACGACGCGCGCCCCGCGGACGGGGCCGCGTCGCGCCGCGACGTCCCGCACGACGTGCGTCGCCAGGGCGAACGACGCCCGCTCCATCAGCGGGACGCCGGCGGCGAGCAGCGGCTCCTCGGCGGCACGGACGGCGGACGCGGGCCACGACGTGATCATGAGACGCATCCTGCCGCCACCGCTCCGACGACGCAGGTGGGGCATAGGCTCGGGCCCATGCGATTCGGACTCTTCATCCCGCAGGGCTGGCGCCACTCGCTCACCGACGTCCCTCCGGAGCAGCACTGGGAGACGATGCTGTCCCTGCTCCACTACGCCGACAACGCAGCGGCCGGGGAGCCGATCCCCGGCGGCCCGTGGGCCTGGGACTCCGTGTGGGTCTACGACCATTTCCACACCGTCCCGGTGCCCAGCACCGAGGCCACGCACGAGGCGTGGACGCTGATGGCGGCGTTCGCGGCCGCGTCCCAGCGCGTGAAGCTGGGGCAGATGTGCACGTGCATGTCGTACCGCAACCCCGCCTACCTGGCGAAGGTCGCCTCCACCGTGGACGCGATCTCCGGCGGCCGCGCCCAGCTGGGCATCGGCGCCGGCTGGTACGAGCACGAGTGGCGCGCGTACGGCTACGGCTTCCCCCGCGCCGGGGAGCGGCTGCGAGCGCTCGACGAGGGCCTGCAGATCATCACGCAGATGTGGCGCACCGGGTCGTCCGGGAAGTTCGACGGCGAGACGTACCAGGTGGACGGCGCCCTCTGCTACCCGCAGCCGCTGCAGCAGCTGCCCGTGGGCGACGGCGGCGCCGACGTGCCGAGCATCCCGCTGTGGGTCGCCGGCGGCGGCGAGAAGAAGACGCTGCGCATCGCCGCGCGGTTCGCGCAGTACACCAACTTCGACGGCTCGCCCGAGGGCTTCGCGCACAAGTCCGCCGTGCTGGAGCAGCACTGCCGCGACCTCGGTCGGGACTTCGGGGAGATCACCCGGTCCGCCGACTACAACGTGGTCGTCGGGGAGAACCAGGCCGAGGTGGACGACCGCCTCGCGTGGATCGAGTCGCACTTCCGCAAGTACGCCCCCGGCGAGCGTGCCGAGGCAGAGATCGCGAGCTGGCGCAACGGCCCCCTGGTCGGCACGCCCGAGCAGGTCGTCGAGGAGCTCACCGAGCTGCGCTCCCTCGGGATGACGTACGCGATCACCTACTTCCCGAACGCGGCCGCCGACCGCGACCAGATCGAGCTGTTCCAGCGACAGGTCATCCCCGCGCTGCAGGACTGACCGCCGCGCCCCCGGGCTCCCCGGCCGTCCGGGCCGGGGAGCTCCACGGGTCGCCACGACCGCCCTCCTCGGCGCCCCCGGGCCGCAGGAGCTCGTCGAACCTCGGGGTGGCGAACCGCACCAGGTCGTCGGCGTCGAAGAGGCGGCAGAGCGCCCGCCCCACCGTGCCGGACGACGTCGTCCCCCTCGCCTCGAACTCCGCGCCGACGAGGGGGAACAGGGTGCCCAGGTCGTCGGCCACGTCGGCGGTCTCCACCCAGGCCCGCTCCCCCGCGACGACCGCCGGGAAGCGCCGCAGCTTGCGGCGGTGGTGCGGGCTGCGCCCCTCGGCATGGTGCAGGAACGTGTTGCGGTCGTGGCCGACACCGAGCAGGAGGACACGTCCCCCGAGCTCACGGACCGTACCGAACGGCGACACCTCGCCCACCCCGTAGGCGAGGCTCTGCCGCGCCACGACCTGGCTGGCCGCGCGCCCGTGGGCCACGACGGACACCTGGGGGTGGCTGCTGCGCAGCGTCCCCGCCGTCCTGCGGAGCTCCTCGGGCACGGCGCCCATCTGGCTGGGCGTGTCGGGCGTGAACAGGGGGACCGCGTCCCGTCGGGCCTGCACGTCCGACGGCGGCGGGCCGGCCACGGACGGGTCCGGGTCGGCGACCTGCGGCGTGAACGCCGGCATCACCAGCGTGCCCGCGGCGCCCACCGCGGCGCACAGGCTGTCGACCACGGCCGACGCGCCGCCGTCGACCGCTCCGAAGGCGGACAGGGAGGCGTGCACCATCAGCACGTCCCCGTCGCGGACACCGAGCCGGCGCCACGCACCGAGAAGATCGTCCCGGCCCAGGGCCTCGCGCGTCGGCATGGACCGATCCTGTCGTGGGCCACCGACACGCGGCGGCCGGCGACGGAGGCGGACGTCAGCCCTCCGCCACCACCATCGCCGACGCGATGCCGGCGTCGTGGGAGATGGACAGGTGCCAGGTCTTCACGCCGAGCTCGTCGGCGCGCGCCTGCACCGTGCCGCGCAGCTCGACCTGCGGCGGGCCGCCGACGACGCGGTGCACGGTCGCGTCGTGCCAGTGCAGGTCGCCGGGAGCGCCGAGCGCCTTGGCGATGGCCTCCTTCGCCGCGAACCGCGCCGCGAGCGACGACGCCGGGAGGTCGCGCTCGGCGTCGGTGAAGAGCTTCTCGCGCAGGCGCGGCACCCGCTCGACGGTCGCCATGAACCGGGCGACGTCCACCACGTCGATACCCACGCCGATGATCATGGGCCCAGCCTAGGTGTCGGTCACTGCCGGTCACTGTCGGTCCCCTGCCCCCGGCCTGTGGCCACGACGGGCTCTCTCAGCCCGGCGCGCGCACCCCGGCCTCGTCCTGCGGCTCCACCAGCGACCGCCAGCGGAACCACTTGCGCTCCAGCTCCGCCTCGAGGTCGACCCCGAACCGGCGTGCCACGAGCAGCAGCTGGGCCAGGACGTCGGCGAGCTCCGCCCGGAAGGCGGCGTCGACCTCGCCGTCGCCCTCGCCCCGGTCGCGCGACCGGCCCGAGCGGGCGAGGTAGGCCTGGGTGAGCTCGCCGACCTCCTCGTGCAGCTTCAGCACCAGCCAGTCGTCGGTGCGCGGGATGCCGAAGCGTCGCTCGTACACGCGCGAGATGATCTCCAGCTCGTCGGACAGCTCGTCCAGCTCCATGTCCCGATCATGCCCCTTCGTCGGCCGACCGCGGTCTCGCCCCGCGCGCGAGCAACCCGACCCGGACCCTAGGCTCGGCGCCGTGGCGAGCGTCCGCGTGGGCCTGTCCGGCTGGCAGTACGCCCACTGGCACGGCTCCTTCTACCCCGACGGCACCCGGCGTGCCGACGAGCTGTCCTACGCCGCGGCGCGCTTCGGGTCCCTCGAGCTCAACGGCACGTTCTACGGCCTGCAGCGGCCGAGCTCGTTCCTCCGCTGGCGCGACCAGGTGCCGCCCGGGTTCACCTTCGCGGTCAAGGGCAGCCGTTACGTCACGCACCTCAAGCGCCTGCGCGAACCGGGCACGGCGCTGGCGAACTTCGTCGCGAGCGGGCTACTCGCCCTCGGCGACCGGCTCGGGCCCGTGCTGTGGCAGCTTCCCGAGCGCACCTCCTTCGACGCCGAGGTGCTCGCGCCCTTCCTCGAGCTCCTGCCCCGCACGACCACGGCCGCCGGACGCCTGGCAGCCGCCCACGACGACCGCCTGCGGGCCGAGGCGTGGACCGACCCGGGCGAGGACCGGCCGCTGCGGCACGCCCTGGAGGCCCGCCACGCCTCGTTCGAGGACCCGGCGGCCCTGCAGCTCCTGCGCGACCACGACGTCGCCCTCGTCGTCTCCGACGGCGCCGGGCGCTGGCCGATGCTCGACCACCAGACCGCCGACCTCGCGTACGTGCGGCTGCACGGCCCGACGGAGCTGTACGCGAGCCGCTACGACGACGCACGCCTCGACCGCTGGGCCGGCTGGGTGCGGCGCCGGCACGACGCCGGGCAGGACGTGGTCGTCTACTTCGACAACGACGGTCACGCCCACGCGCCGCGGGACGCCCTGCGCCTCCTGGAGCGTCTCGGCGACGTCGCGGACCCGTGGCCACCGTGAGCCACCGTTCGCCACCGTGTGCCACCGTGTGCCACCGTGTGCCACCGTGAGGTCCGGACGCCGTCCGTGGCCCGTGGTTGCCCGGTTCTGGGTCGACTCGGGCAGAATCGACGAGTGGCACCTCCCCTCCCCGACCCGGCAGCGCTGCACGGCACCGGCGGCCCCGCCGCCCGACCCGCCGACCCCGGCGGCGGTGCGCCCCTACCGCTGGGCGACCACCTGACGCGGCTCGCGCCGGCCTCGCCGTACGTCGACCTCGACCGCGCCGCGTGGAGCCGCCTGTCGGCGTCGACACCGCTCCCCCTGACCGACGCGGACGTCGAACGCCTGCGCGGCCTCGGCGACCCGATCGACCTGGCCGAGGTGGACGACGTCTTCCGGCCGCTGTCACGCCTGCTCAACCTGTACGTCGCGGCGAGCGCCGGCCTGCACCGCGCGACGTCGACGTTCCTGCACGAGGAGCCGCCGCGCACGCCCTACGTCATCGGCGTCGCGGGGTCGGTGGCGGTCGGCAAGTCGACGACGGCGCGCATCCTGCGCGAGATGATGGCGCGCTGGCCGGACACCCCGCACGTCGAGCTCGTCACGACGGACGGCTTCCTGTACCCGAACGCGGAGCTGCAGCGCCGCGGGATCATGGACCGCAAGGGCTTCCCCGAGTCCTACGACCGGCGCGCCCTCATCCGGTTCCTCTCCCGTGTGAAGGCGGGCCAGCCGGAGGTGCGCGCCCCCGTGTACTCGCACGTCGTCTACGACATCGTGCCGGGCGCGGAGGTCGTGGTGCGCAAGCCGGACGTGCTGATCGTCGAGGGCCTGAACGTGCTCCAGCCGGCAAGGCCGTCGGCGGTGGACGAGTCCACGGTCGCGGTGAGCGACTTCTTCGACTTCTCGATCTACGTCGACGCCCGGACGCGCAACATCCGGCAGTGGTACGTGGAGCGCTTCCTGCAGCTGCGCAGGACGGCGTTCAGCCGGCCGGAGTCGTACTTCCGGCGCTACGCGGACCTGTCGGACGCGGAGGCGACGGAGCGGGCCCTGTCGATCTGGGAGTCGATCAACGCGCCGAACCTCGAGCACAACGTGCTGCCCACGCGCGGGCGCGCCACCCTCGTGCTCACGAAGGGGTCGGACCACTCGGTGCAGCGGGTGCGGCTGCGCAAGCTCTGACGGGACCGTCAGGCGGCGCGCGTGGTGGGCTCGGCGTCGGCGCCGTCGGCGCCGCCCTCCTCGTCGGCCGGCACCGGCAAGACCTTGGCGGGGCCGGCGACCCGCTGCACCACCTGGTCCACCAGGACGCCCAGGAGGATGCCGGCGACCACGCCGGACACCATCGCGAGGAGGGTGTTGTGGCCGAGCCAGGACGCCGCGGCGAGGCCGATCAGCATCGAGTAGACGCCCCAGGTGACGGCGGCGATCGCGGAGAAGACCATGAAGCGGCGGCGCGGGTAGCCGACGGCCCCGGCGGTCATGTTCACCGCGACGCGCCCGATGGGCACGTACCGGGCCGCGAGGATGAACGACGCGCCCCGGTGGTCGAGGGCGTGCCGCGCCCACGCGACGGACTTGCGGCCGCGCGCAGAGCGCAGGAACGCGAACCGTTCGGTGCCGACGGAGCGGCCGATCTGGTAGGCGATCTGGTCGCCCGTCCAGGCGCCGACGATGGCGAGGGCGAGGACGCCCGGCAGCCAGGGCACGCCCTCGGTGTGCGCCAGGACCGTCAGGGTGATGACCACGGACTCGCTGGGGATCGGCGGGAAGAACCCGTCGACCGTCGCGGAGACGTACATGGCGGGGTAGATCCACGCGGACGCGCCCAGGTCGAGGATCCAGCTCTCCAGCTGTCCCAGCATCGTCGACAGACTCTCCAGCACGGTCCCTCGGTTCGTCGGCCGGGAGGGTGACCTCCGGCGGTCGCGCGACGCCGGACGGCGTCACGAGACCCAGCCTAGGCAGAGTCAGGGCACAGGCTGCATGGGGAATTCCCCCGGTTCCACCCTGAGCGCCGAATGTTCACCCGAGGTCCACGACCGCGCCGTAGCGCACGAGGTTCTCGTTCGAGGTGAGCGTGCGCAGGCGTGCGTGGTCGAGGTACAGCTCGCCCGCGAGATGGTCGGTCTCGTGCTGCACGATGCGTGCCGGCCAGCCGGACAGCACCTCGTCGACCGGCGCGCCGGTCTCGTCCCGGGCGGTGAGGCGCACGCGGCGGTGCCGCGCGACGACGGCCTGCCAGCCACGCACGGACAGGCAGCCCTCGTGGAAGGCCGCGCGCTCCGGCTCGCCGTCCGCACCGGGCACGGGCTCGTACCGCGGGTCGACGAGCACCCGGAAGGGCAGCGGGGTCCGCTCGCGCGGGTCGTCGGCCTGGGTCCCGGCGTCCTCGACGACGGCGATCGCCAGACCGATCCCGACCTGCGGCGCCGCGAGCCCGACGCCCGGGGCGGCGTGCATCGTGCGCCGCATCGCGTCGACCAGCCGCGGCAGCACGTCGCCCAGCTGCCCCGTGTACGGCGCGGCGACGGCGCGCAGCACCGGGGCACCCGCCTGCACGATCGGCAGGATGCCGGTGCCGGGGCCCTCGGCGGCGGCGTCCGCCCGGTCCAGCAGGTCGACGACCGCGGCCCGCAACGCCTCGTCGGTCGAGCCGCCCGGGGCGGTCACAGGGCCGTCGGTCACAGGGCCGTCCGTCACAGGGCCGTCCGTCACAGGGCCAACCGGTCGCGCACGACGGCCGCGAGCGTGTCCGCGACGGAGTCGGCCTGCGACTGGCTGGCGGCCTCGACCATGACCCGCACCAGCGGCTCGGTGCCGGACGGGCGCAGCAGCACGCGCCCGGTGTCGCCCAGCTGCGCCTCGGCGCGCTCGACGGCCGCGCGGACGCCCTCGTCCTCGCCCGCACGGGCCTTGTCCACGCCCTTGACGTTGACGAGGGTCTGCGGCAGGCGCGGGACGTCACCGGCGAGGTCGGCCAGGCGTCGCCCGCTCGCCTTCACGCGCGCGGCCAGGTGCAGCGCCGTGAGCACGCCGTCGCCCGTGGTGGCGTGGTCCGCCAGGATGATGTGGCCGGACTGCTCGCCGCCCAGGCCGTACCCGTGGGCCCGCATCTGCTCGAGCACGTACCGGTCCCCCACGCCCGTCTGGACGGTCGTGATGCCGGCGTCGCGCATGGCGAGCAGCAGGCCGAGGTTGCTCATCACCGTGACCACCAGGGTGTCCGACGGCAGGCGCCCCTCGTCCTTGAGGGCGCGCGCGAGGATGCCGAGGATCTGGTCGCCGTCGACGAGGACGCCGCCGTGGTCGACGGCCAGGCACCGGTCCGCGTCGCCGTCGAACGCGACGCCGAAGTCGGCCTCGGCCGCCACGACGACGGCCTGCAGCTGCTCGGGGTGCGTGGAGCCGGCCTTCTCGTTGATGTTGCGGCCGTCGGGGCTGGCGTTGATGACGACGACGTCGGCACCGGCTTCGCGCAGCGCCTCCGGGCCGACCTGGCTGGCGGCGCCGTTCGCGGCGTCGACGGCGATGCGCAGGCCCTCCAGCGGCCGCACGTCGGGCGTCGTGCCGATGCTGGCCACGAGGTGCTCCACGTACTGCTGCGCCGCGATGCCGGTGTCCGAGCGCATGCGCCCGACGTCCGCGCCCACGGGCCGGTCCCACTCCTGGCCGAGCCGCGCCTCGATCTCGTCCTCGACGTGGTCGGCGAGCTTGTAGCCACCGCGGGCGAAGAACTTGATGCCGTTGTCGGGCATCGCGTTGTGGGAGGCGGAGATCATCACGCCGAGGTCCATGTCCATGGCCCCGACGAGGTGCGCGAGCGCGGGCGTGGGCAGCACGCCGAGGTTGACCACGTCGACCCCGGAGCTCGCGAGACCCGCGCCCACCGCGGCCGACAGGAACTCTCCCGACGCCCGCGGGTCGCGGCCGACGACGGCCCGTGGCCGGTGGCCCTGGAACTCGCCGGACGTCCCGAGGACGTGCGCCGCCGCGCTCCCGAGCCCCAGGGCCAGGTCTGCGGTGACGTCCCGGTTGGCGAGGCCACGGACCCCGTCGGTGCCGAACAGTCGCACGATGTCTCCTCCTCCGGGCGCGGCGGGAGCTCCGCTCTGGCGCCCACGGCGTCCACGACGGACGCCGCACCGATCGTAGCCGGACGTGCGGACGGCCCCGCCGGAGTGTTCCGACGGGGCCGTCCTTGCGCTGACGCTCCGGCCGGTGTCCGACCAGGAGCGCTCGATCAGCGCTTCGAGTACTGCGGCGCCTTGCGGGCCTTCTTGAGACCGGCCTTCTTCGACTCGACCGCACGCGGGTCACGCGTGAGGTAGCCGGCCTTCTTCAGCGCGGGGCGGTTCGCCTCGGAGTCGATCGCGTTGAGCGCACGGGCGATGCCCAGGCGCACCGCGCCGGCCTGGCCCGAGGGGCCACCACCGGTGATGCGGACGATGACGTCGAAACGGCCCTCGACCTCGACCAGCTTCAGCGGCGAGTTCACGAGCTGCTGGTGCACCTTGTTCGGGAAGTAGTCCTCGAGGGTGCGACCGTTGATCTTCCAGGTCCCGGTGCCGGGGACGAGACGCACGCGCGCCACGGCCTCCTTGCGGCGGCCGACGGCCGCCCCGGGAGCGGTGATGGACTGGCCGCCGTCCGCGACGGGCGCGGCGGACTCAGAGGTGTAGGTGCTGGGCGTGTTCTCGTCCAGCTCGGTGTCGACGGTGGTCTCGGCCACTGTGATTCCTTCGCTTTGCATCCGGCAGCGGCTCAGGCCTGCTGCGAAACCTGGGTGATCTCGAACGGCTTGGGCTGCTGAGCCGCGTGCGGGTGCTCCGCGCCGCGGTAGACCTTCAGCTTGCCCAGCTGCTCGCGACCGAGCGTGGTCTTGGGGATCATGCCGCGAACGGCCTTCTCCACGGCGCGCTCCGGGTTCTTCTCGAGGAGCTCGCCGTAGGCCACGGAGCGGAGACCGCCCGGGTAGCCGGAGTGGCGGTAGGCCAGCTTGGTCTCCCGCTTGTTGCCGCTCAGGGCGACCTTGTCCGCGTTGATGACGATGACGAAGTCACCGCCGTCGACGTGCGGGGCGAAGGTCGGCTTGTGCTTCCCGCGCAGGAGGATGGCGACCTGGCTCGCCAGGCGGCCCAGGACGACGTCGGTCGCGTCGACGACATACCAGTCGCGCTGGACGTCGCCGGGCTTGGGGGTGTACGTACGCACGGTTGCGTCACCTTTTCGTGTTCGGTGTCGTCGGGCGAGAAGCGGCGCCCGATGAGTCAGGTTGTTGTGCGCGGGTGCTCCGGTGGCGTCCTGGCCGGGGCATCGTCGGGTGCGAGTGGGCGCGCTGACGACGCGGACGCCGGGGCATAGCACAACGACGAGCCAGTTTAGCGGCCGTTCGGTACACGGGTCAAAGCGACGACCGTCACGGTCCCGAGAGGGCCGCGGAGGGCCGCGTGGCGGGATGCGGGCTCCGTCGCCGGGAGGCACCGTAGGGGCATGACCGACGAGACACCCGCCACCTCCGCCGACCCCGAGACCGGAGCCGAGGGCGACGAGGACCAGCTCCCCCAGGAGGACACCCTGCTCGACCCCGAGCTCGACGACGTCCTCGACGAGGGGTACTCGCCGCTCGAGCGCTCCCGGTCGAACCACTGGGGCGAGACCGCCTGGGAGGAGTCGGCCGGCGAGCCCCTCGACCGGCGGCTGGCCGAGGAGCAGCCGGACGTCTGGGAGGCCGACCCGCTGGACCGGCCGGACACCACGCGCGCCGGGCGGCTCGCGGAGGACCCGTTCGCCGACCCCAACGAGGACGGCGACCGCGAGAACGACATCTACGGCGAGGACGCCGGCATCGACGGTGCGGGCGCGAGCGCCGAGGAGGCCGCCGTGCACTGGGTCGAGGAGCCCTGAGCCGGCCCTGAGGCCAGCCCTGGGCCAGCCCTGGGTCAGCACTGAGCCGGTCAGGGCCACGTCTCGGTCCTCGCGGCGCCGTCGCGCCGCGCCGCTCCCGGTGATCCCGCCAGCCCCGCCAGCCCCGTCAGCCCCGTCAGCCCCGTCAGCCCTGTCAGCCGCGTCAGTCGACCTCGCTCTGCTCCCGCCTCGCCCGCACGCGGTCGGCGCGAGCGGCGAGGTCGACGTCGTCCGGGTAGGCCACGTGCTCCAGGACGAGGCCCCGCGCCGCGACGACCCCCGCGGCCGCGGACCTCGACCGGCCCGCCAGGACCGCCGCCGGGTCGCTCTCGGGCCGTCGCCCCTCTCCCACGGCCAGCGACATCCCGACCAGCGCCCGCACCATCGAGTGGCAGAACGCGTCCGCCTGGACCGTCGCGACGGCCAGACCCGCGTCCGGGCCCTCGGTCGGCCGGGCCCACGACAGCTCGGTGAGCTCACGGATGGTCGTCGCGCCCTCGCGAGGCTTGCAGAACGACGCGAAGTCGTGCAGGCCCACCAGGGGCTGGACGGCGCGGTGCATCGCGTCGACGTCGAGCCGTCGCCGGTGCCAGAGCACCCAGTCCCGGCGCAACGGGTCGCGCAGGGCAGGGTCGTCGGCCACACGGTAGGCGTACCGGCGGTGCAGCGCGGAGAAGCGGGCGTCGAAGCCGGCGGGGGCCTCGGACGCGCGGTGCACGACGACGTCCGGCGGCAGCACCCCGGCGAGCCGGTCGGCGAGGGCGACGCCCGGCTCCCGGTCGGAACGGCCCGGCAGCACCTCCCAGCGGGCCCGTGGGACGTCGACGTGCGCGACCTGGCCGCGCGCGTGCACCCCCGCGTCCGTGCGGCCTGCGACCGTCAGACGGGGCCGCGGCAGCCCGAGCGGCTCCGTGCGCAGGATCGTGGCGAGGGCGTCCTCGAGGACCCCCTGCACGGTCCGCAGGCGCGGCTGGGTCGCCCAGCCGGCGAAGTGGGTGCCGTCGTAGGCGAGGTCGAGACGCACCCGGAGGGTGTCGTCGGGCGGTGTCGGCGTGCTCACCGCCCCATTGTGGCCGGATGATGTCCCCTGATGGTCGACACAGGCGCCACGGCGCACCCCACCGGACCCCGGCCCGACGGCGGGACCGCCGACGTGCTCACTCTCGCCGTCGACTGCGGCGGCGGGGGCATCAAGGCTGCCGTGCTGGACTCCGCGGGCACGGCGCACGCCACGCCCGTCCGCGTGCCCACGCCGTACCCGCTGCCGCCGCGGCTGCTCCTGGACACGGTCGCGGACATCGCCGACCGGCTCCCGGCGGCGCACCGGGTGACGCTGGGGATGCCGGGGATGATCCGCCACGGCGTGGTCGTGCACACCCCGCACTACGTCACGCGGTCCGGCCCGCGCTCGCGCGTGCTGCCGGAGCTGGTCGAGGCCTGGTCCAGCTTCGACGTCCGCGGCGCCCTCGCACGCCGCCTGGGCATGCCCGCGATGGTGCTCAACGACGCCGAGGTGCACGGCGCGGGCGTCGTGGCCGGGTCCGGCGTGGAGCTGGTGCTCACGCTCGGCACCGGGCTCGGGTCCGCGCTGTTCGACGGCGGCCGCCTCGCGCCCCACCTCGAGTGGTCGCACGCCCCGGTACGACGGGGCGCCACCTACGACCAGTACATCGGCGAGCCGGAGCGGCGGCGGCTGGGCGACGGGCTGTGGTCGCGCCGCGTGGTCGCGACGGTCGACGGCCTACGGCCCGTCTTCCACTGGGACCGGCTGTACCTGGGCGGCGGCAACTCGCGTCGGATCACCCCGACGGCGCTCGACCGCCTGGGCGACGACGTCGTCGTCGTGCCGAACTCCGCCGCGCTGGTCGGCGGGGCGCGCGCCTGGGACCTGCCGCTCGCCTGAGCCCGGGCCGGCGCGGGCCACCTCGGCGGCCGCCTCCAGCAGCACCCGGGCGAACGCCACCGGAGCATCGAGGCTCACCAGGTGCCGGGCGTGGGGCACGACCACCAGACGCGCCTGCGCCCCGCCCCGGCGGGCCGCAGCGACGAACGCCCGCTCCTGGGTCCTGAAGTGGTCGTAGCGCCCGTTGACGACCCACACGGGGCTGTCCGCCGCGGCGAGCGCGCCGAGCACGTCCACCGGGGCCAGCTCGCGCAGCACGGCGCTCATGACCGCCAGGGCGAAGCCGCCCGCCCCGATGTCCCGGACGCCCTCCTCGTCGAGGGCGAGGCGCACGAAGGACTCGTTGAGCCGCGCGCCGCCGTCGGGCCAGCGCTCGATCCAGCGGGCCAGCGAGAGCCACGCCGGGCGCAGCGGCGACGACGTGACCGTGCTGCACGACGCCGCCACGAGGCCCGCGCTCTGCGCGGGGTGCCGCGCGCGGTGCTCGATCGCCACGTACCCGCCGAGCGACAGCCCGGCGACCAGGGCCCGTCCGCCCGCCGCGTCGACCGCGTCGCGCACGGCCGCCACGGCGCCGTCGAGGGTGAACGGCTCCGCACGCCGCGCGCCGTGGCCCGGCAGCTCCACGGCCGTCGCGCGGACGCCCGCACCGTCGAGGATCTCGAGCTGGCGGCGCCACATCGTGCGGGAGGTCCGTGACCCGTGCACGAGCACCACCGGCACGCCGAGAGAAGCCATCCCCCTACCGTGCCACGACGCCTGCCCGAGGCCCTCCCGGGGACGACGCAGCCCCGCACCACCTCACGGTGGCACGGGGCTGCGTGGTGCGCGAAGGAGCGCTCAGGAGCCTGGGGTCAGGCGTCCTTCGACTCCTCGGCCGGAGCCTCGGTGGCCTCGGCGGGGGCCTCGGTCGCCTCGACGGCGGCCTCGTCCTCGACCTTGGCGGGCTTCTCGTCGGCCTTGGCGGACTTCTCGGTGGCCTTGGTGGCCTCCTTGACGACGGCCTGCTTCGGGCTCACGGGCTCGGTGACGAGCTCGATGACCGCCATGGGGGCGTTGTCGCCCTTCCGGTTGCCGATCTTGGTGATGCGCGTGTAGCCACCGTTGCGCTCGGCCATGGCCGGGGCGATCTCGGTGAACAGGGTGTGCACCACGGACTTGTCGCGGACGACGGTCAGCACCCGGCGACGAGCGTGCAGGTCACCGCGCTTGGCGAAGGTGATCAGGCGCTCGGCCAGCGGACGCAGGCGCTTCGCCTTCGTCTCGGTGGTGGTGATGCGGCCGTGCTCGAAGAGCGAGGTCGACAGGTTCGCGAGGATCAGTCGCTCGTGAGCCGGGCTGCCACCGAGCCGCGGACCCTTGGTGGGGGTAGGCATTTCTGGTTCTCCTTGAGGGTGGATCCGCGCCGCGCGGCCCGGTCAGGTCGAGCGGGCTGCTGCGGGCGCGGAGACGTCAGTACGACTGCTCGTCGGTGTACGTGGCCTCGTCGTCCCCACCGCTGAAGTACGCGGCGCTGGACGGGTCGAAGTCGAGCGGCGAGTCCTTCAGCGAGAGGCCCAGCTCGGCGAGCTTCTCCTTGACCTCGTTGATGGACTTCGCACCGAAGTTGCGGATGTCGAGCAGGTCGGCCTCGCTGCGCGCGACGAGCTCACCCACCTGGTGGATGCCCTCGCGCTTGAGGCAGTTGTACGACCGGATCGTGAGGTTGAGCTCCTCGATCGGCAGCGCCAGGTCCGCGGCCAGCGCGGAGTCCGTCGGCGACGGGCCGATCTCGATGCCCTCGGCCTCGACGTTCAGCTCGCGGGCGAGACCGAACAGCTCGACGAGCGTCTTGCCGGCCGAGGCGAGCGCGTCGCGCGGGGCGATCGCAGCCTTCGTCTCGACGTCGACGATCAGCTTGTCGAAGTCCGTGCGCTGCTCGACACGGGTGGCCTCGACCTTGTAGGTGACCTTGAGGACCGGCGAGTAGATCGAGTCGACGGGGATCCGACCGATCTCGGCCTCGTCGTTCTTGTTCTGCGCCGCGGACACGTAGCCACGACCGCGCTCGACGGTGAGCTCGATCTCGAGCTTGCCCTTGTCGTTGAGGGTGGCGACGTGCAGGTCCGGGTTGTGCACCTCGACGCCCGCCGGCGGCACGATGTCCGCGGCGGTGACCACGCCCGCCCCCGTCTTGCGCAGGTACATCACGACGGGCTCGTCGTTCTCCGAGGAGACGACGAGGTTCTTGATGTTGAGGATGATCTCGGTGACGTCTTCCTTGACACCCGGCACGGTGGAGAACTCGTGGAGCACTCCGTCGATGCGGATGGAGGTGACGGCCGCGCCCGGGATGGACGACAGGAGGGTCCGGCGCAGGGAGTTGCCGAGCGTGTAGCCGAAGCCAGGCTCGAGCGGCTCGATGGAGAAGCGCGAACGGTACTCCGAGATGACCTCTTCGGTCAGGGAGGGGCGCTGTGCGATCAGCACGGTCAGGTCCTTTCAGTGTGCGTCCGCCATATGACGCATCACGGATCCGCGAGAGCTCGCGGCCCCCGGGCGGGACTCGGTCCACCCGCCCGGGCAGGCTGCGGCGTCGTCGAGCCCGGGGCCGATCCCTCGGCCCCGGGGCCCGACGACGTCGGGAGGGTCAGACGCGGCGACGCTTCGGGGGGCGGCAGCCGTTGTGCGCCTGGGGCGTCACGTCCTGGATCGAGCCGACCTCGAGGCCGGTCGCCTGCAGGGAGCGGATCGCGGTCTCACGACCGGAACCCGGGCCCTTGACGAAGACGTCGACCTTCTTGACACCGTGCTCCTGGGCGCGGCGGGCGGCCGACTCGGCGGCCAGCTGCGCGGCGTACGGCGTGGACTTGCGGGAGCCCTTGAAGCCGACGTGGCCGGCGGACGCCCACGAGATCACGGCGCCCGACGGGTCGGTGATCGAGACGATCGTGTTGTTGAAGGTGCTCTTGATGTGCGCCTGGCCGAGCGGGACGTTCTTCTTGTCCTTGCGGCGCGGCTTGCGCCCGGCCGTGGCGCGGGTCTTGGGAGGCATGTGCTCGTTCTCTCCTGGTCTGAGGTCGTCGGACCGGTGCGGGCGTCAGCGAGGTGCGCCCGCGTTCCGGACTGCTGGCGTCAGCGGGCCTTCTTCTTGCCCGCGACGGTGCGCTTCGGACCCTTGCGGGTGCGCGCGTTGGTCTTGGTGCGCTGGCCGCGCACCGGGAGGCCGCGGCGGTGACGCAGGCCCTGGTAGGTGCCGATCTCGACCTTGCGGCGGATGTCGGCGGCGACCTCGCGACGCAGGTCACCCTCGAGCTGGTAGTTGCCCTCGAGGTAGTCGCGCAGGGCGACGAGCTCGTCGTCGCCAAGGTCCTTGACGCGCAGGTCCGGGTTGATCCCGGTCGCGGCCAGCGTCTGCTGGGCGCGGGTACGGCCGACGCCGTAGATGTAGGTGAGCGCAACCTCGAGCCGCTTGTCGCGGGGGAGGTCGACGCCGATCAGACGTGCCATGTGCCTTCCGGCTCCTGTACTTCGTCCAGAGGTCTGCCGCACCGCCCTCCCGCGATGACCGCGGGCCCCGGCCCCTGGACCGAGGGTTCCCCCGTCGCCGTGGCGGCGGGTTCGTGGTGGTGCGCTTCGGCTGACGGCGAGCGCGTGCCGTCAGCGGGTGGCTGCGATCAGCCCTGGCGCTGCTTGTGGCGCAGGTTCTCGCAGATCACCATGACGCGACCGTGCCGGCGGATCACCTTGCACTTGTCGCAGATCTTCTTGACGCTCGGCTTGACCTTCATGTGTCTTTCCTTCGCCGCCTCGGCCTCGATCAGCCCGTCACAGCTGTTCGAGGACCCCGCGGTTCGCACCGCGGGTGTCGGCGTGATCGGTGGGGGGACCGCCCGGAGGCCCGGGCGGTCGTGACGGTTGACTACTTGTAGCGGTAGACGATCCGACCGCGGGACAGGTCGTACGGGCTGAGCTCGACCACGACACGGTCCTCCGGGAGGATCCGGATGTAGTGCTGACGCATCTTGCCCGAGATGTGTGCGAGGACCTTGTGGCCGTTCGCAAGCTCCACACGGAACATCGCGTTCGGCAGGGCCTCGACCACGCTGCCCTCGATCTCGATGACGCCGTCCTTCTTTGCCATGTCCTCCGCTAACTCTCGTCTGGCCCCGGGCGCCCGCCAGCAGCGTGACGGAGGTCCGGATGTCGTGCGTGCCGCCTGCTCACCCTCGTCCTGCTCCGACCGACGCTCGCGCCGGTCCGTGCTGGTCTGCAGCGCCGCTGTCGGGCGACTGCATCGAGGAACTGCCGAACGGACTACACCCGACGGAACATCGTACTCCATCGTTCCAGCCCCGGCGACCGCGCGCCCAGGGGGTGGTTCGTCACACGTCGAGATCGACGGGCTCGACCTCGAACGGTGCGAGGCCGGCGCGCCCACCGTCGACGGCGGTCAGCACGCTGATGCCGTCCTCCAGCAGGGCGACGGTGTGCTCCCAGTGCGCGGCACGCGACCCGTCCTCGGTGACGACCGTCCAGTCGTCCTCGAGCACGCGCGTGGCGCCGCTCCCCCGGGTCACCATCGGCTCCACCGCGAGGCACATGCCGGGGCGGAGCCGCGGCCCGCGGTCCGAGGTCCGGAAGTTCACGATGTCCGGGGGCTGGTGCATCGCCGTGCCGATGCCGTGACCGACGTAGTCCTCGACGATGCCGTACTCCACGCCCGAGGCGCCGCCGGCCAGCTCGACGGCCGTCTCGACCGCCGTCCCGACGTCGTTGAGCCGCTTGCCCCCCGCCAGCGCGGCGATGCCGGCCCACATCGCGGTGCGCGTGGCGCGGACCAGGTCGAGGTCCGCCGGGTCGACGCCCGGGGCGCCGTCCACCGGGGCGTCCACGTCGAGGGCGCCGTCCGGGCCGAGCACGAGGCTCAGCGCGGAGTCGCCATGCCAGCCGTCGACGATCGCACCGCAGTCGATCGACACGACGTCGCCGAGCTCGAGCACACGTCCGCCCGGGATGCCGTGGATGACCTCGTCGGCGACCGAGACGCAGATCGTCGCCGGGTAGCCCTGGTAGCCGAGGAACGACGGCGTGGCCCCCGCGTCGGCGATGGCGCGCGCGGCGACCTCGTCGAGGTCGGCGGTCGTCATCCCGGGCCGGGCGGCCGCGCGCACGGCGTCGAGCGTCGACGCGACGACCAGGCCGGCGCGCCGCATGACGCGGACCTGCTCGAGCGTCTTGAGCTCCACGCGCTCGCGCGAACCGAAGATCATGGCGGGCGCGACCTCAGCCGAGCTCGGCGGCCAGCGCCTGGACGATGCGGTCGGTCACCTCGGTGACCTCGCCGATGCCGTCCACCTGGGCCAGCAGGCCCCGCTCCGAGTACGCCGCCGTGAGGGGCGCCGTCTGCTCGTCGTAGATGTCCAGGCGGCGCGCGATCGCGTCCGGGGTATCGTCCTCACGGCCCTCGATCTCGGCACGGCGGGCGATGCGGGCCAGGAGCTCCTCGCGCGCGGCGGTGAGCTCGATGACGCCGTCCAGCTCCCAGCCGAGGTCGGCGAGGATCGCGTCGAGCGCCTCGACCTGGTGGGCGTTGCGCGGGTACCCGTCGAGCAGGAAGCCGCCCTTCGCGTCGTCCTCGCCGAGGCGGGAGCGGACCATCTGGTCGGTGACCTCGTCGGGGACGAGCTCGCCCTTGGCGCTGTACTCCTGCGCGAGCCGACCGAGCTCCGTGCCGCCCTTGATGTTGGCGCGGAAGATGTCGCCCGTCGAGATGGCGGGGATGTCGAACAGCTCGGCGAGGCGCGCCGCCTGCGTGCCCTTGCCCGCGCCCTGCGGTCCCATGATCACCAGGCGCGTCACCCGCGCCTCGGCGCTGCGGGCACCGTGGAGCTCGCGGCGGGTGGTCGGCGCGGCACCGGGGGTGCCGCCTTCGTTCGTCTCGGTCAACGGAGGAACCCTTCGTAATGACGCTGCTGGAGCTGGGAGTCGATCTGCTTCACGGTCTCGAGACCGACGCCGACGATGATGAGGATCGACGTGCCACCGAACGGGATGTTCGTGGTGACCCCCAGCACGACGAGCATGATCGTGGGGATCAGCGCCACGATCGCGAGGTAGATCGAGCCGGCGGACGTGATGCGCGTGATCACGTAGTCGAGGTACTCGGCGGTCGGTCGACCCGCGCGGATGCCGGGGATGAACCCGCCGTACTTCTTCATGTTGTCCGCGACCTCGTCCGGGTTGAACGTGATCGAGGTGTAGAAGAACGCGAAGAAGATGACCAGCAGCACGTACAGCACGATGTACAGCGGGTCGGACTGCTGGACCAGGTTGTTGGAGATCCACACCACCCAGCCCGCGGTCTGGTCGCCGAACTGCGCCAGCAGACCGGGGATCGCGAGGATCGACGCCGCGAAGATGACCGGGATGACGCCGGCCATGTTGATCTTGATCGGGATGTAGGTGCTGGTGCCGCCGTACATGCGGCGACCCACCATCCGCTTCGCGTACTGCACCGGGATCCGGCGCTGCGACTGCTCGACGAAGACCACGAGCCCCACGACGATCACGATCACCGCGATCATCACGATGAAGTTGATCGGGCCGTTCGAGCCACCGGCGATCGACCAGAGAGCGGACGGGAAGTTCGCCGCGATCGACGTGAAGATGAGCAGGGACATGCCGTTGCCGACGCCGCGCTCCGTGATCAGCTCGCCGAGCCACATGACGAGGCCGGTACCCGCCGTCATGGTGATGACCATGAGGGTGGCGGTGATGAAGCTGTCGTCCGCGATGACGTCGACGTTGCAGCCCGGGAACAGCATCCCGGTCCGAGCGGTCGTGATGATCGTGGTCGACTGCAGGATGGCGAGGGCGATCGTCAGGTAGCGCGTGTACTGCGTGAGCTTCGTCTGCCCCGACTGGCCCTCCTTGTGCAGGGCCTCGAAGCGAGGGATGACCACCCGCAGCAGCTGCACGATGATGCTCGCGGTGATGTACGGCATGATGCCGAGCGCGAAGATCGAGAGCTGCAGCAGGGCGCCGCCGCTGAAGACGTTGACGAGCCCGAGCAGCGAGGAGCTGTTCTCGAGGGCCGCCACGCACTGCTGCACGTTGCCGTAGTCGACGCCGGGTGTGGGCACGAGCGACCCCACCCGGAAGAGCGCCATGATCGCGATCGTGAACAGCAGCTTGCGCCGCAGGTCCGGTGTCCGGAAAGCCCGGCCGAATGCGCTGAGCACCTATCCTCCTGGCCCGCCGCGGCGGGTTGTCGTGTCGCCGGGGACCGGCGAGTTGTGGCGCGAGCTCCCGGCACCGCGGCCCGGGGGCCACGTCGCCGACACGCCGACTCGGTCATGGTCCGGCCGGGGAGACCCCGGCCTCGTCGGCACCCGGGGACCGGGTGCGCGGCTCGAACCGTCACGGATTCTACGTGCCCAGGACGAGTGATCCAGACCACACGGTCTGGCGGCTGGTGCACGCCGAGAGCACACAGGGCCGGCAGCGCGTGTGCGCCGCCGGCCCTGTGAGCGGATGTCAGTCCTCGGAGACCGTGCCGCCGGCCGCCAGGATCTTGTCCTTGGCGGAGCCGGAGACGCGGTCGACCACGACGTCCAGCTTGACGGTGATCTCGCCCGTGCCGAGCACCTTCACCGGCTGGCCCTTGCGGACCGCGCCCTTGGCGACGAGGCCCTCGACGGTGACGGAGCCACCCTCGGGGTACAGCGCGGCGAGCTTGTCCAGGTTGACGACCTGGTACTCGACGCGGAACGGGTTCTTGAACCCACGGAGCTTCGGGAGGCGCATGTGCAGAGGCATCTGCCCACCCTCGAAGCCTGCGGGAACCTGGTAGCGAGCCTTGGTGCCCTTGGTACCGCGACCCGCCGTCTTGCCCTTCGACGCCTCACCACGACCCACGCGGGTCTTGGCGGTCTTGGCGCCGGGAGCCGGACGCAGGTGGTGGACCTTGAGAGGCTGCGCCTTCTCGGTGTTGTCGGCCATGATCACTCGACCTCCTCGACGGTGACGAGGTGCGCCACCGTGGTGACCATGCCACGGATCTCCGGACGGTCCTCCTTCACGGCGGTGTCGCCGATCCGCTTGAGGCCGAGGGTCCGCAGCGTGTCACGCTGGTTCTGCTTGCCGCCGATGGCGGACTTGACCTGGGTGACCTTCAGACGAGGCATCACGCACCCACCTTCTCGTCCGCCTTGGCCGCCTTCTCGGCGAGACCGGCGGCCTGCGCACGCAGGAGCGCGGCCGGGGCCACGTCCTCGAGCGGCAGACCACGGCGGGCGGCCACGGCCGCCGGCTCCTCGAGGCCCTTGAGGGCCGCGACGGTGGCGTGCACGATGTTGATCGAGTTGGACGAGCCGAGCGACTTGCTCAGCACGTCGTGGATGCCGGCGCACTCCAGCACGGCGCGCACCGGACCACCGGCGATCACACCGGTACCCGGCGAGGCCGGACGCAGGAACACGACGCCGGCGGCCTCCTCACCCTGGACGGGGTGAGGGATGGTGCCCTGGATGCGCGGGACGCGGAAGAAGTTCTTCTTCGCCTCCTCGACACCCTTGGCGATCGCCGCGGGCACCTCCTTGGCCTTGCCGTAGCCGACACCGACGGTGCCGTCGCCGTCGCCCACCACGACCAGCGCGGTGAAGCTGAAGCGGCGACCACCCTTGACGACCTTCGAGACGCGGTTGATGGTCACCACGCGCTCGACGAAGGCGTTCTTGTCGGCCGCGTCGCGACCGCCACCACGGCGGTCGTCGCGACGGCCGCCACCACGGCGCCCGTCGTTCTTGTTGGACTCGTTGGCGCCCTGGGGGGCGCCGGTGCGCTGCCCTGCAGCCATCAGAGGATCCTCATCTTCCGTGCGAACTCGCGGACGTCGGCCATCACAGCTCCAGCCCCGCTTCCCGGGCGCCGTCGGCGACCGCAGCCACCCGACCGTGGTACTTGTTGCCACCGCGGTCGAAGACCACGGTCTCGACACCGACGGCCTTGGCACGCGCGGCGACGAGCTCGCCGACCTTGCGGGCCTTGGCGGTCTTGTCGCCGTCGAGGGCACGCAGGTCCGCCTCGAGGGTCGAGGCGGAAGCGACGGTCTTGCCGACCGTGTCGTCCACGATCTGCGCCACCATGTGGCGCGACGAACGGGTCACGACGAGGCGCGGACGCGCCGCGGTGCCCTTGATCTTCTTGCGCAGGCGCAGGTGACGGCGCTGACGAGCGACGGCCTTGCCCTTGCCCAGAACCTTGAGAGCCATCACTTACCAGCCTTTCCGACCTTGCGGCGGACGACCTCGCCGGCGTAGCGCACGCCCTTGCCCTTGTAGGGCTCGGGCTTGCGGATCTTGCGGATGTTCGCTGCGACCTCGCCGACCTGCTGCTTGTCGATACCCGCGACCGAGAACTTGGTCGGGCTCTCGACAGCGAAGGTGATGCCCTCCGGAGCCGTGACGGTCACCGGGTGCGAGAAGCCGAGGGCGAACTCGAGGCTCTGACCCTTGGCGGCCACGCGGTAACCGGTGCCGACGATCTCGAGCTTCTTCTCGTAGCCCTCGGTCACACCGGTGACGATGTTCGCGAGGAGGGTGCGCGTGAGGCCGTGCAGCGCACGGGACTTACGCTCGTCGTCCGGGCGCGACACCACGAGGGTGCCGGCGTCCTGCGCGACGGTGATGGGGGTGGGCACCGTGTGCTCCAGGGTCCCCTTCGGGCCCTTGACGGTCACGAGCGCACCGCTGATGGTGACGTCCACGCCGGCCGGGACCGGAACGGGGAGCTTGCCGATTCGAGACATGGCGATTCTCCTTTCCGGATTACCAGACGTAGGCGAGGACTTCGCCGCCGACGCCCTTGGCCTGGGCCTGACGGTCGGTCAGCAGGCCGGAGGACGTGGACAGGATCGCCACGCCGAGGCCGCCGAGGACCTGAGGCAGGTTGGTGGACTTCGCGTAGACGCGGAGACCGGGCTTCGAGACGCGGCGGACGCCGGTGAGGGCGCGCTCGCGGCTCGGGCCGTACTTGAGCGTGAGGGTGAGGGTCTTGCCGACCTTCGCGTCCTCGACGGTCCAGCCGGAGATGTAACCCTGCGCCTGCAGGATCTCCGCGATGTTCGACTTCAGCTTCGAGTGCGGCATGGTGACCGTCTCGTGGTGCGCCGAGTTCGCGTTACGCAGACGCGTGAGCATGTCTGCGATGGGGTCTGTCATGGTCATTGGGCTCCAGCCCTTCCTCGCCGGGGTATCCGGGGTGTGCGTGCACACGGCCCGGACCTACGGCGTAGTGGTTTTACCAGCTGCTCTTGGTGACGCCGGGGAGCTCGCCGCGGTGGGCCATCTCCCGCAGGCAGATCCGGCACAGGCCGAACTTGCGGTAGACCGAGTGCGGACGGCCGCAGCGCTGGCACCGGGTGTAGGCGCGGACGGCGAACTTCGGCTTGGCGTTCGCCTTGTTGATCAGGGCCTTCTTCGCCATGTCAGTTCTCCTTGAAGGGGAAGCCGAGACGGCGCAGCAGGGAGCGGCCCTCGTCATCGGTCGTCGCCGTGGTCACGACCGTGATGTCCATACCGCGGACGCGGTCGATCTTGTCCTGGTCGATCTCGTGGAACATCGACTGCTCCGTGAGACCGAAGGTGTAGTTGCCGTGCCCGTCGAACTGCTTCGGGCTCAGGCCGCGGAAGTCGCGGATACGCGGCAGCGCGATCGACAGCAGGCGGTCGAGGAACTCCCACATCCGGTCGCCGCGCAGCGTGACGTGCGCACCGATCGGCATGCCCTCACGCAGCTTGAACTGCGCGATGGACTTCTTCGCCCGCGTGACCTGGGGCTTCTGACCCGTGATCGCGGTGAGGTCGCGGATCGCGCCCTCGATGAGCTTGGAGTCCTTCGCCGCGTCACCGACACCCATGTTCACGACGATCTTGGTCAGACCGGCGACCTGCTGGATGTTCTGGTGGCCGAACTCCTCGCGCAGCGCCGCGATGATGTCCTCGCGGTACTTCTGCTTGAGGCGGGGGGTGGCCGGGGCCTCGAGAGTGGTCTCGGTCATCAGATGTCCTTCCCGGAACGCTTGGCGACGCGCACGCGGACGGTGCGGGTACGGCCGTCGCGCTCGACCTGCTCGGTACGGAACCCGACGCGCGTGCCCTTCTTGGTCTCCGGGTCGACGACCATCACGTTCGAGACGTGGATCGGCGCCTCGACGGTCTCGATGCCACCCGTGCGGGTGCCGCGAGCCGTCTGGCCGGCCTTCACGTGCTTGGTGACACGCTGCACGCCCTCGACCACGATGCGGTCGGAGTCCTTGAAGACCTCGAGCACGCGGCCCGTCTTGCCCTTGTCGCGACCGGCGATGACGATCACCTGGTCGCCCTTCTTGATCTTCGCCATGGTCAGAGCACCTCCGGCGCCAGCGAGACGATCTTCATGAACCGCTTGTCACGCAGCTCGCGCCCGACCGGGCCGAAGATGCGGGTGCCGCGGGGCTCGCCGTCGTTCTTGAGGATCACGGCGGCGTTCTCGTCGAACTTGATGTAGGAACCGTCGGGACGACGGCGCTCCTTGGCGGTCCGGACGATGACGGCCTTGACCACGTCGCCCTTCTTCACGTTGCCGCCGGGGATCGCGTCCTTGACGGTGGCGACGATGGTGTCGCCGATACCGGCGTAGCGACGGCCGGATCCACCGAGAACACGGATGCAGAGAATCTCCTTGGCACCCGTGTTGTCGGCGACCCGCAGTCGCGACTCCTGCTGGATCATCGATTGATCTCCTGTCGTCGAGCTGGTTCTCGTCCCGAGAGGTCCCGGGCGAGCCTTGCCGAACGGATAGTTGCTGTGGTGGTCAGGGCGGGCCGCATACGTGTGTCACGGCCCGCCCCGGCCGAAGGTCAGAAGACCTTCTGGATCACTTGGCCTTCTCGAGGATCTCCGTCAGGCGCCACCGCTTGGTCGCGGACAGCGGACGGGTCTCCATGATCTCGACCAGGTCGCCGATACCGGCGGAGTTCTGCTCGTCGTGCGCCTTCACCTTGGTGGTGGTGCGCAGGACCTTGCCGTACAGCGGGTGCTTCTTGCGGTCCTCGACCTCGACGACGATGGTCTTCTCCATCTTGTCGCTGACGACGTAGCCACGACGCACCTTGCGCGTACCGCGCTCGGTCGCGTCAGCGGCCACCGCGTTGGTGTTCTCGCTCATCGATGCCTCACTCACTCACGCTCGGGGCCGTGCGGATACCGAGCTCGCGCTCGTGCAGGACCGTGTAGATCCGCGCGATGTCGCGCTTGACGGCCTTGATCCGACCGTGGGACTCCAGCTGGCCGGTGGCCGACTGGAAACGGAGGTTGAACAGCTCCTCCTTGGCCTTCTTCAGCTCGACGACGAGCTTCTCGTCGTCGAAGCCATCGAGGTCAGCGGGGGCCAGGCCCTTGGTTCCGACTGCCATCAGTTAGCACCACCCTCGCGCACCACGAAACGGCACTTCATAGGGAGCTTGTGGATCGCGCGGCGCATGGCCTCGCGGGCCAGCTCCTCGTCCACGCCGGCCAGCTCGAAGACGATCCGGCCGGGCTTGACGTTGGCGACCCACCACTCGGGCGAGCCCTTACCGGAACCCATGCGGGTCTCGGCGGGCTTCTTGGTCAGGGGACGGTCCGGGTAGATGTTGATCCAGACCTTGCCGCCACGCTTGATGTGGCGGGTCATCGCGATACGAGCAGCCTCGATCTGGCGGTTGGTGACGTAGGCGGGCTCGAGAGCCTGGATGCCGAAGTCGCCGAACGCGATCGTGGTGCCACCCTTGGCAGCGCCGGAGCGCTTCGGGTGGTGCTGCTTGCGGTGCTTGAGCCTGCGCGGGATCAGCATGACTCAGGCCTCCGTTCCGGACTCGGGGCTCGCCGTCTGCTCGGCCGGCGCCGGGGCCGCGTCGGACGCGGGGGCGCTCTCGGCGGACGGCTGGGCCGGACGCTCGGGACGACGACCGCCACCACGGCGCTCCCCGCGCTCCGGCCCACGGCCACGACCCTGACGGGGCGCGGCGGTGGCCTGCTGCGCGGCGAACTCCTTCTCGGTCATGTCGCCCTTGTAGATCCACACCTTCACGCCGATGCGGCCGAAGGTGGTGCGGGCCTCGAAGAAGCCGTAGTCGATGTTCGCGCGCAGCGTGTGCAGCGGCACACGACCCTCGCGGTAGAACTCCGACCGGCTCATCTCGGCGCCGCCGAGACGGCCCGAGACCTGGACGCGAATGCCCTTGGCACCGGCGCGCTGCGCGGACTGGATGCCCTTGCGCATGGCACGACGGAACGAGACGCGGCTCGCGAGCTGCTCGGCGATGCCCTGCGCGACCAGCTGCGCGTCGATCTCCGCGTTCTTGACCTCGAGGATGTTGAGCTGGACCTGCTTGCCCGTGAGCTTCTCGAGCTCGCCGCGGATGCGGTCGGCCTCGGCACCCCGGCGACCGATGACGATGCCCGGACGCGCCGTGTGGATGTCCACGCGGACGCGGTCGCGAGTGCGCTCGACCTCGACCTTGGAGATGCCGGCCCGCTCGAGACCGGTGCTCATGAGCTTGCGGATCGCCACGTCCTCGCGGACGTAGTCGCGGTACCGCTGACCAGGCTTGGTGCTGTCGGCGAACCAGCGCGACCGGTGGTCGGTGGTGATGCCGAGGCGGTACCCGTGCGGGTGAACCTTCTGCCCCACTATCGGGCCCCTTCCTTCTGCTCACGCGGTGCGACGACCACGGTGATGTGGCTGGTGCGCTTGAGGATCTGGCTCGCACGCCCCTGCGCCCGCGGACGGAACCGCTTGAGCGTCGGCCCCTCGTCGACGAACGCCGCCGAGACGAAGAGCTCCGTCTCGTCGAAGCGCTCGCTGGCGCGGTCGGCCTTCACCCGGGCGTTCGCGACGGCGCTCTCCACAACCTTGCGGATCGGCTCGCTCGCGGCCTGCGGCGCGAACTTCAGCACCGCGACGGCCTCGGCGGCCTGCTTGCCACGGATGAGGTCCACGACGCGCCGGGCCTTCTGGGGCGTGACACGGACGAACCGCGCCTGCGCCTTGGCTTCCATTGCTGTCCTGCTTTCCTGTATCGAAGACAGTCCAGGTCAGTCATCTACTGAGTCAGAGGTCAAGACCTCTGGCTCAGCGACGACGACCCTTCTTGTCGTCCTTCACGTGGCCGCGGAAGGTTCGCGTGGGAGCGAACTCGCCGAGCTTGTGGCCGACCATCGCCTCGGTGACGAAGACCGGGGTGTGCTTCCGGCCGTCGTGCACGGCAAAGGTGTGACCGAGGAAGTCGGGCGTGATGACCGACCGACGGGACCAGGTCTTGATGACGTTCTTGGTCCCCTTCTCGTTCTGAGCGTCCACCTTCTTCTGCAGGTGGTCGTCGACGAAGGGGCCCTTCTTCAGGCTACGAGGCATCTGTCAGGCTCCTATCAGCGCTTCTTGCCGGTGCGGCGACGGCGGACGATCAGCTTGTCGCTCGGCTTGTTCGGGCGGCGGGTCCGGCCCTCGGGCTGGCCCCACGGGCTGACCGGGTGGCGACCACCGGAGGTCTTGCCCTCACCACCACCGTGCGGGTGGTCGACCGGGTTCATGACGACACCACGCACGGTCGGGCGGACGCCCTTCCAGCGCATGCGGCCGGCCTTGCCCCAGTTGATGTTCGACTGCTCGGCGTTGCCCACCTCGCCGACCGTGGCGCGGCAGCGCAGGTCGACGTTGCGGATCTCGCCGGACGGCATGCGCAGCTGCGCGTACGGACCGTCCTTGGCGACGAGCTGCACGGACGCACCGGCCGAGCGGGCGATCTTCGCGCCGCCGCCGGGGCGGAGCTCGACGGCGTGGATGACCGTACCGGTCGGGATGTTGCGCAGCGGCAGGTTGTTGCCGGGCTTGATGTCGGCGCCGGCACCGGCCTCGACGACGTCGCCCTGCGACAGCTTGTTCGGCGCGATGATGTAGCGCTTCGTGCCGTCCGCGTAGTGCAGGAGCGCGATCCGAGCCGTGCGGTTCGGGTCGTACTCGATGTGCGCGACCTTCGCAGGCACGCCGTCCTTGTCGTGGCGACGGAAGTCGATCACGCGGTAGGCACGCTTGTGGCCACCGCCCTTGTGACGGGTCGTGATGCGACCGGAGTTGTTGCGCCCACCCGTCTTGGACAGCGGACGGACCAGAGACTTCTCCGGCTGCGAGCGCGTGATCTCGACGAAGTCGGCGACGCTGGAGCCGCGGCGGCCGGGCGTCGTCGGCTTGTACTTACGGATTCCCATGGGTTAGTCCTCGATCTGCTCTCTGCGCCTCAGGAAGCCGGACCGCCGAAGATGTCGATCGTGCCCTCACGGAGGGTCACAATCGCGCGCTTCGTGTCCTTGCGCTTGCCCAGGCCGAAGCGCGTGCGACGCGCCTTGCCCTTGCGGTTGATCGTGTTGACCGAGTCGACCTTGACGCCGAAGACCTGCTCGACCGCGATCTTGATCTCGGTCTTGTTGGCCCGCGGGTCCACGACGAAGGTGTACTTGCCCTCGTCGAGGAGGTTGTAGGACTTCTCGGAGACGACCGGCGCGATCAGGATGTCGCGCGGGTCCTTCGTCACGGCGGTCACTTGGTGGCCTCCTCGGTCTCGGCCGCCTCGGACTCCGTGGCGACGGCCTTCACGGACTTGCCCGTGGCCGGGCCGGCGAGGAACGCGGCGAGCGCACCCTCCGTGAAGACGACGTCGTCGGAGACGAGCACGTCGTAGGTGTTGAGCTGGTCCGCCGTCAGCAGGTGGACCTGCTGGACGTTGCGGAGCGACTTGATCGTCAGCTCGTCCGAGCGCTCGGTGACCACGAGGACGTGCGTGCGCTCGGTGAGCGCGGCGATCGTCTTGACGGCGGTCTTGGTCGACGGCGCACCGTCGAGGCCGAAGCCGGAGACCACGTGGACGCGGCCGGCGCGAGCCCGGTCGGACAGGGCACCGCGGAGAGCGGCGGCCTTCATCTTCTTCGGGGTCCGCTGGTCGTACTTGCGCGGCTGCGGGCCGTGGACGGTGCCACCACCAGCGAACTGCGGGGCGCGGGTCGAACCCTGACGGGCGCGGCCGGTGCCCTTCTGCTTGTACGGCTTCCTGCCACCACCGCGGACCTCGCCGCGGGTCTTGGTGGAGTGCGTGCCCTGACGGGCTGCGGCGCGCTGCGCCACGACCACCTGGTGGATCAGCGGGACGTTGGTGTCGATGTCGAACACCTCGGCGGGAAGCTCGGCGGTGCCGGCCTTCTTGCCCTGGGCGTCGAGCACGTCGACGGTCTGGTTAGCCATGGGGGTCACGCACCCTTCGCGGCGCTACGCACGACGACGACGCCACCCTTGGGGCCGGGAACCGCGCCCTTGACGAGCAGCAGACCCTTCTCGGCGTCGACCGCGTGGACGGTCAGGTTCTGGACGGTCATGCGGGCGTGGCCCATACGACCGGCCATCCGCAGACCCTTGAAGACGCGCGACGGCGTCGATGCGCCACCGATCGAGCCGGGCTTGCGGTGGTTACGGTGAGCACCGTGGGAGGCGCCGACGCCGGAGAAGCCGTGGCGCTTCATGACACCGGCGGTGCCCTTGCCCTTGGTGGTGCCGACGACGTCGACCACGGTGCCGGCCTCGAAGGCGGCGGCGGTGATCTCCTGGCCGAGCGTGAACTCGGCGGCGTCCTCGGTGCGGACCTCGGCGACGTGACGGCGCGGCGTGACGCCGGCCTTCTCGAAGTGGCCCTTGAGCGGCTTGGTGACCTTGCGCGGGTCGATCTGGCCGGCGGCGAGCTGGATGGCCGCGTAGCCGTCGGCGTCCGCGGAGCGGACCTGCGTCACGACGTTGGTCGGGACGGCCACGACGGTGACGGGGACGAGGCGACCTGCGTCGTCCCACAGCTGCGTCATACCGAGCTTGGTGCCGAGCACCGCGGTCACGTTCTTCTGCTGGTTGGTCATGTTGTCCCCCAGCCTCAGAGCTTGATCTCGATGTTCACGTCGGCAGGCAGGTCGATACGCATGAGCGAGTCGACGGCCTTCGGCGTGGGATCGATGATGTCGATGAGCCGCTTGTGCGTGCGCATCTCGAAGTGCTCGCGGCTGTCCTTGTACTTGTGAGGCGACCGGATGACGGTGAAGACGTTCTTCTCCGTCGGCAGCGGCACCGGGCCCACGACCGTCGCACCAGCGCGCGTCACCGTGTCGACGATCTTGCGCGCCGAGCTGTCGATGACCTCGTGGTCGTAGGACTTGAGCCGGATGCGGATCTTCTGTCCCGCCATGGCGTCGTCTGACTCTCTCTCTCGAACCGCTACTGTCCGACCCCCGCGCTCGGGCGTGTCGCTCTTGTGTCAAAGCAGAGCGGCATACCAGGGCGCACACCGAACCGGCGTGGGGCCGTTGGATGTGGTCCGCGAGGCGGACCACGACGTTTGTCTGGCCTGTCGAGACATGTGTCCCGCGGGGCGCTCTAGCGCGTCGACAGCCGGCAACCCCGCGACCCCTCACCGGGAGGGGAACCGCTCCAGGCGACGCGGGCCGTTCCGGAGATCCGGACCGGCGCACGCACCGTGGTGCTACACACTGTTCGACACGAGAAAGAACGCGCCCGTGACAGGCAACCTGAACATCTTGCCACAGAGAACCCCCGGATTCCAAGCCGGAACGGGGTTCGACCGCTGTGACGCCGGACGCACCGGAGGCCCGGACCCTTGCGGGGCCCGGGCCTCCGGGTGCTTCAGTCAGTCAGATCACTTGATGATCTTCGTGACACGGCCGGACCCGACCGTGCGGCCACCCTCACGGATGGCGAAGCCGAGGCCCTCCTCCATGGCGATCGGCTGGATCAGCGCGACCGTCATCTCGGTGTTGTCGCCGGGCATGACCATCTCGGTGCCCTCGGGCAGCGTGATGACGCCGGTGACGTCCGTCGTACGGAAGTAGAACTGCGGACGGTAGTTCGAGTAGAACGGGTTGTGACGCCCACCCTCGTCCTTGCCCAGGATGTAGACCTGAGCCTCGAAGTCGGTGTGCGGGGTGATCGAACCCGGCTTCACGACGACCTGGCCGCGCTCGACGTCCTCGCGCTTGATGCCGCGCAGGAGCAGACCGGTGTTGTCGCCGGCCTGAGCCTGGTCCATCTGCTTGTGGAACGTCTCGATACCGGTGACCGTGGTCTTCTGCGGCACGCGGATGCCGACGATCTCGACCTCGGAGTTGACGTCGAGCGTGCCACGCTCCACCTTGCCGGTCACGACGGTGCCGCGGCCGGTGATGGTGAAGACGTCCTCGATCGGCATGAGGAACGGCTTGTCGAGCTCGCGCACGGGGTCGGGGACGTTCTCGTCCACGGCCTCCATGAGCTCCAGGATCTTCTTGGTCCACTCGGCGTCGCCCTCGAGAGCCTTGAGGCCCGAGACGCGCACGACCGGAGCGTTGTCGCCGTCGAACTCCTGCGACGACAGCAGCTCGCGGACCTCCATCTCGACGAGCTCGAGGATCTCCTCGTCGTCGACCATGTCGGCCTTGTTCAGCGCGACCAGCAGGTAGGGCACGCCCACCTGGCGGGCCAGCAGCACGTGCTCGCGCGTCTGGGCCATCGGACCGTCGGTCGCGGCGACCACCAGGATCGCGCCGTCCATCTGGGCGGCACCGGTGATCATGTTCTTGATGTAGTCGGCGTGACCCGGCGCGTCGACGTGCGCGTAGTGACGCTTCGGCGTCTCGTACTCGATGTGCGCGATGTTGATCGTGATACCGCGCTGCTTCTCCTCCGGCGCGGCGTCGATCTCGTCGAAGTTGCGCTGCGTGTTCGCCGGAAGGTCGGGGTACGTGTCCGCAAGCGTCTTCGAGATCGCGGCAGTCAGCGTCGTCTTACCGTGGTCGACGTGCCCGATCGTGCCGATGTTGACGTGCGGCTTGGTCCGCTCGAACTTGGCCTTAGCCACTGGGGTCCTCCTGGGACTTGGGTAGATGTTCCCGAACGTTGCGAGACTCGGCCAAGAAGCCTACATCCCGCGGGGCGACGGGGTTTCCTACAGGTTGATTGTTGTGCTGGTCGTCGACCTGTGGGGACTCACTCGCCCCGGGTCTTCTTGATGATCTCGTCAGCAACGTTACGAGGAACCTCGGCGTAGCTGTCGAACTGCATCGAGTACACGGCACGGCCCTGCGTCTTGGAACGCAGGTCACCGATGTACCCGAACATCTCGCTCAACGGTACCTGGGCGCGCACGACCTTGACACCGGTCGCGTCCTCCATGGACTGGATCATCCCACGACGCGAGTTGATGTCGCCGATCACGTCGCCCATGTACTCCTCGGGCGTCCGGACCTCGACCGCCATGACGGGCTCGAGGATGACCGGGTCGGCTCGCTTGATGCCCTCCTTGAAGACCATCGAGCCGGCGATCTTGAACGCCATCTCCGAGGAGTCGACGTCGTGGTAGGCGCCGTCGAGCAGCGTGGCCTTGACCCCGACCACGGGGAACCCGGCCAGCACGCCCTGCTGCATCGCCGACTGGATGCCGGCGTCCACGGACGGGATGTACTCGCGCGGGATGCGTCCACCGGTGACGGCGTTGACGAACTCGTAGAGCTCGCCCTCGTCCGTCTCGAGCGGCTCGAAGGTCACCTGGACCTTCGCGAACTGGCCCGAGCCACCGGTCTGCTTCTTGTGCGTGTAGTCGATCTTCTCCGCGGTGCGGCGGATCGTCTCGCGGTACGCCACCTGCGGCTTGCCGACGTTCGCCTCGACGCGGAACTCGCGACGCATGCGGTCGACGAGGATGTCGAGGTGGAGCTCGCCCATGCCGCCGATGACGGTCTGGCCGGTCTCCTCGTCCAGCTTGACGCGGAAGGTCGGGTCCTCCTGGGCGAGCTTCTGGATCGCCGTGGAGAGCTTCTCCTGGTCGGCCTTCGTCTTCGGCTCGATGGCCACGTCGATGACCGGCTCGGGGAAGGTCATCGACTCGAGGATGACCGGGTTCGCAGGGTCGCAGAGCGTGTCACCGGTGGTGACGTCCTTGAGCCCGATGAACGCGTAGATGTGGCCGGCGTGGGCCTCCTCGACCGGGTTCTCCTTGTTGGAGTGCATCTGGAAGAGCTTCCCGATGCGCTCCTTCTTGCCCTTGGTCGAGTTCTGGACCTGCGCGCCCTGCGCGACCTTGCCCGAGTACACGCGGACGTAGGTGAGCTTGCCGAAGAACGGGTGCGTGGCGACCTTGAAGGCGAGAGCCGAGAACGGCTCAGACTCGTCCGGGCGACGCTCGATGATCGTCTCGGAGTCCTTGACGTCGTGGCCCTGGACGGCCGGCACGTCGAGCGGCGTCGGCAGGTAGTCGATCACGGCGTCGAGCATGGGCTGCACGCCCTTGTTCTTGAACGCCGAGCCGCACAGCACCGGGAAGGCCTGCGAGCTGATGACGAGCTTGCGGATGCCGGACTTGATCTCGGCGACCGACAGCTCCTCGCCGCCCAGGAACTTCTCGAGCAGCTCGTCGTCGGCCTCCGCGACCGCCTCGACGAGCTCGGCCCGGTACTGCTCGGCCTTCTCGACGAGGTCCGCGGGGATCTCCTCGACGGCGTACTCCTCGCCCATCTTGGTGTCGCCGCGCCAGGTGAGCGCCTTCATCTCGAGGAGGTCGACGACGCCCTCGAAGTCGTTCTCGGCACCGATCGGGAGCTGGATGACCAGCGGCTTCGCCTTGAGGCGGTTGACGATGGTGTCGACCGTGAAGTAGAAGTCGGCGCCCAGCTTGTCCATCTTGTTGACGAAGCAGATGCGCGGGACGTCGTACTTGTCGGCCTGGCGCCACACGGTCTCCGACTGGGGCTCCACGCCCTCCTTGCCGTCGAACACCGCGACCGCGCCGTCGAGCACGCGGAGGGAACGCTCCACCTCGACGGTGAAGTCCACGTGACCGGGGGTGTCGATGATGTTGATCTGGTTGTTCTTCCAGTAGCAGGTCGTCGCGGCGGACGTGATCGTGATGCCGCGCTCCTGCTCCTGCTCCATCCAGTCCATCGTCGACGCACCGTCGTGCGTCTCACCGATCTTGTAGTTCACACCCGTGTAGAACAGGATGCGCTCGGTGGTGGTGGTCTTGCCGGCATCGATGTGGGCCATGATGCCGATGTTGCGGACCTTGTTCAGGTCGGTCAGCACGTCGAGTGCCACGGTGCGTTACCCCTTGTCGGTGGAAGGTCGGAAGCCGGGCCGGAGGGCCGGCTGCCGGCCGGTTCCGGATCCGCGGACGGCCCCGGGGATCACCTGGGGCCGTCCGTGCGCATCACCAGCGGTAGTGCGCGAAGGCCTTGTTCGAGTCGGCCATCTTGTGCATGTCCTCACGGCGCTTCACCGCGGCACCGAGGCCGTTGGAGGCGTCGAGGATCTCGTTCATGAGGCGCTCGGTCATCGTCTTCTCGCGACGAGCGCGCGAGAAGTCGGTGAGCCAGCGCAGCGCGAGCGTCGTGGAGCGCGCGGGACGGACCTCGACGGGCACCTGGTAGGTGGCGCCACCGACACGGCGGGAGCGGACCTCGAGAGCCGGGCGGACGTTCTCCAGCGCGCGCTTGAGCACGACGACCGGGTCCTGGTCCGTCTTGGCACGGACGCCCTCGAGGGCGCCGTAGACGATCGCCTCGGCGGTGGACTTCTTGCCGTCGAGCAGGACCTTGTTGATCAGCTGCGTGACGACGGGCGACCCGTAGACGGGGTCGACGATGAGCGGCCGCTTGGGGGCCGGACCCTTGCGAGGCATCAGGCCTTCTCCTTCTTCGCGCCGTACTTGCTGCGACCCTGCTTGCGGTTCTTCACGCCCTGCGTGTCGAGCGCGCCGCGCACGATCTTGTAGCGGACACCCGGGAGGTCCTTCACACGGCCGCCGCGCACGAGCACGATCGAGTGCTCCTGCAGGTTGTGGCCGACGCCGGGGATGTACGCCGTGACCTCGGTACCGGAGGACAGCTTGACGCGCGCGACCTTGCGGAGCGCGGAGTTCGGCTTCTTGGGGGTGGTGGTGTACACGCGCGTGCACACGCCGCGCCGCTGGGGGGAGGCCTTGAGGGCGGGCGTCTTCGACGCCGTAGCCTTCGTGCTCCGGCCCTTGCGGACGAGCTGCTGGATCGTAGGCACTACGTCTCCGTCGTCTTCTCGAGCTCACGAGGGCCGGCCGGCCCTCGACGGTGGTCTGTCTGGCTTGTGCGTGCCGATCGCATGCGGCACCCGCGGCCCTCACGGACCGCAACGCCACTTACCACCGGCTCGATGGCCCGGGCCCGCTCCCCGTCCTCGCGGACGGTCCGAGCGATCTTCCCGGGGTACCCGTGCGCTCAGGTCGGCGACGCCTCCGGCAGCCAGTCCGAGCCGAGGCTCTGGGCTGACAGCGGGATGCGCGCGCGACGGCACGGGCACGGCTTCCTAGATTACCCGCGGAAGCAAGCGGGGTCAAAGGTTCGGGACGGACGCCCGCTGTGACGTGCGCCGCCCTGCCCCTGCGGGGGCGCGAAGGCCGCGAGGCGGCGCAGTCGGCACACGTCCGGGGACGTGGGCCCTGCGCCGCCTCGCGGCCTTCGCACTACTGCTCGGAGCGGATCAGCGGAAGTCCCCGAAGTCGAGGTCCTCCAGCGGGATCGCCTCGCCGGAGCCCATGCCGAGCGTCGGGAAGTCGATCTCGTCGTACCCGAAGCTCGGGTAGAGCTCGGCCTTCGCCTGCTCCGTCGGCTCGACCTCGATGTTCCGGTAGCGGGGCAGGCCCGTGCCGGCGGGGATGAGCTTACCGAGGATGACGTTCTCCTTGAGGCCCAGCAGCGGGTCACGACGACCGCTCATCGACGCCTCGGTGAGCACGCGGGTCGTCTCCTGGAAGGAGGCGGCCGACAGCCACGAGTCGGTGGCGAGCGACGCCTTCGTGATGCCCATGAGCTCCGGACGGCCGGAGGCCGGCTGGCCACCCTCCGCCACGGCACGACGGTTCGCGTCCTCGAAGCGGACGCGCTCCGCGAGCTCACCCGGCAGCAGGTGCGAGTCACCCGAGTCGAGCACGGTCACGCGACGCAGCATCTGCCGCACGATGACCTCGATGTGCTTGTCGTGGATGTCCACACCCTGCGAGCGGTAGGTCTCCTGGACCTCGTCCACCAGGTGCTTCTGGGTGGCACGCGGGCCGAGGATGCGGAGCACCTTCTTCGGGTCGACGGCACCCTGCACCAGCTGGGTGCCGACCTGGACCTCCTGGCCGTCCGTGATCAGCAGACGCGCACGCTTGGTCACCGGGTAGCGGATCTCCTCGCTGCCGTCGGCCGGCGTGAGGACCAGGTGGCGCGTGCGCTCCGTGTCCTCGATGGCCACGGTGCCCGTGTACTCCGCGATGGGCGCCTCACCCTTGGGGGTGCGGGCCTCGAAGAGCTCGGTGACACGCGGCAGACCCTGCGTGATGTCCTCGGCGGACGCCACACCACCGGTGTGGAAGGTACGCATCGTCAGCTGCGTGCCCGGCTCACCGATCGACTGGGCCGCGATGATGCCGACGGCCTCGCCGATGTCCACCAGCTTGCCGGTGGCCAGGGAGCGGCCGTAGCACTTCGCGCAGGTCCCGACGCGCGACTCGCAGGTCAGCACGGACCGGACCTTGACGCTCTCGATGCCGGCGGCGATGACCTTGTCGATCACCACGTCGCCCGCGTCGGAGCCTGCCTCGGCCACGACGTTGCCGTCGCCGTCCAGGACGTCCGTCGCGAACGTGCGCGAGTAGATGCTCGTCTCGACGCGCGGGTGCGGCACCAGCACGTCACCGATGCGCTCGGCCACGGGCAGCGTGAGGCCACGCTCGGTGCCGCAGTCCTCCTCGCGGATGATGACGTCCTGCGACACGTCGACGAGACGACGGGTCAGGTAGCCGGAGTCCGCGGTACGCAGCGCCGTGTCGGCGAGGCCCTTGCGGGCACCGTGCGAGGCGATGAAGTACTCGAGGACGGACAGGCCCTCGCGGTAGTTGGACTTGATCGGGCGGGGGATGATCTCGCCCTTCGGGTTCGCCACGAGGCCGCGCATACCGGCGATCTGACGGACCTGCATCCAGTTACCACGGGCACCCGAGGACACCATGCGGTACAGCGTGTTCCGCGAGTTGCTCTCGAGGTTCTCCCGCATGACCGACGCGATCTTGTCGGTGGCCTGCGTCCAGATCTCGATGAGCTCCTGACGGCGCTCGTCGTCGGTGATCAGACCCTTGTCGAACTGGTCCTGCACCTTGAGCGCACGCTGCTCGTGCTCGTCGAGGATCGTGTCCTTGATCGCCGGCATCGCCACGTCGGAGATCGCGATCGTGACGCCCGAGCGCGTGGCCCACCGGTAGCCGGCGTCCTTGAGCGCGTCGAGCGACGTCGCGACGTCGACCTTGGGGTAGCGCTCCGCCAGGTCGTTGACGATCGTCGAGAGCTCCTTCTTGCCGACCACGCCGTTCTGGAACGGGTAGTCGATCGGGAGCGCCTCGTTGAAGATCGTGCGGCCCAGGGTGGTCTCGAACAGCAGCGGCTGCCCGGGCTCCCAGCCCTCGGGGGCCTCGAAGCCGCTGGTCGGCGGCACGAGGTCGGACATCCGCAGCTTGATCGTGGCGTTCAGGTCCAGCTGGCCACGGTCGAGGGCCATGATCGCCTCGGCCTGCGAGGAGAACACACGCCCCTCCCCCGTCGCGCCGGGGCGGTCCGAGGTGAGGTGGTGCAGACCGATGATCATGTCCTGCGAGGGCATGGTCACCGGACGGCCGTCCGACGGCTTGAGGATGTTGTTGCTCGAGAGCATGAGGATGCGGGCCTCGGCCTGCGCCTCCGCGCTCAGGGGCAGGTGGACCGCCATCTGGTCGCCGTCGAAGTCCGCGTTGAACGCGGCGCACACGAGCGGGTGCAGGTGGATGGCCTTGCCCTCGACGAGCTGCGGCTCGAAGGCCTGGATGCCGAGGCGGTGCAGGGTGGGGGCACGGTTCAGCAGCACCGGGTGCTCCTGGATGACCTCCTCCAGCACGTCCCAGACCTCGCCGCGGGTGCGCTCGACCATGCGCTTGGCGCTCTTGATGTTCTGCGCGTGGTTGAGCTCGACGAGCCGCTTCATGACGAAGGGCTTGAACAGCTCGAGCGCCATCTGCTTGGGCAGGCCGCACTGGTGCAGCTTGAGCTGCGGGCCGACCACGATGACCGAACGGCCCGAGTAGTCGACGCGCTTGCCGAGCAGGTTCTGGCGGAACCGGCCCTGCTTGCCCTTGAGCATGTCGGAGATCGACTTGAGCGGGCGGTTGCCCGGACCCGTGACCGGACGGCCGCGGCGGCCGTTGTCGAACAGCGAGTCCACGGCCTCCTGGAGCATCCGCTTCTCGTTGTTGACGATGATCTCCGGCGCACCCAGGTCGAGCAGGCGCTTGAGCCGGTTGTTGCGGTTGATCACGCGGCGGTACAGGTCGTTGAGGTCCGACGTCGCGAAGCGGCCACCGTCGAGCTGCACCATCGGGCGCAGGTCCGGCGGGATGACCGGGACGGCGTCGAGCACCATCGCCGTGGGCGAGTTGGTCGTCGTGAGGAACGCGTTGACGACCTTCAGGCGCTTGAGCGCGCGCGTCTTGCGCTGGCCCTTGCCGCTCCGGATGGTCTCGCGCAGCGACGCGGCCTCGGCGTCCAGGTCGAAGCTCTCCAGACGCTTCTGGATCGCCGCGGCACCCATCGAGCCCTCGAAGTACGTGCCGTACCGGTCGACGAGCTGGCGGTACAGCATCTCGTCACCCTCGAGGTCCGCGACCTTGAGGTTCTTGAACCGGTCCCAGACCTGCTCGAGGCGGTCGAGCTCCGCGTCGGCACGCTTGCGCAGCTGCGCCATCTCGCGCTCGGCGGAGTCGCGCACCTTGCGGCGCGCGTCGGCCTTGGCACCCTCGGCCTCGAGCTCGGCCAGGTCGGCCTCGAGCTTCTGCGCGCGGGCGTTGATGTCGTTGTCGCGGCGGTCCGAGATCTCCTTCTTCTCCAGGTCGATCTCGTTCTGGAGGTTGGGGAGGTCCTCGTGCCGGGCCTCGTCGTCGACCCACGTGACCATGTAGGCCGCGAAGTAGATGACCTTCTCCAGGTCCTTCGGGGCCAGGTCCAGCAGGTAGCCGAGGCGCGACGGCACACCCTTGAAGAACCAGATGTGCGTGACCGGGGCGGCGAGCTCGATGTGACCCATGCGCTCACGGCGCACCTTCGAGCGCGTCACCTCGACGCCGCAGCGCTCGCAGATGATGCCCTTGAAGCGCACGCGCTTGTACTTGCCGCAGTAGCACTCCCAGTCCCGGGTGGGGCCGAAGATCTTCTCGCAGAAGAGCCCGTCCTTCTCCGGCTTCAGGGTGCGGTAGTTGATGGTCTCGGGCTTCTTGACCTCACCGTGCGACCAGGCACGGATGTCGTCGGCCGTTGCCAGGCCGATACGCAGCTCGTCGAAGACGTTGACGTCGAGCAAGATGTCCTACTTCCTCAAAGCTTTTGAATGTCCGTGGAGTTCAGCTGGTCGCTGGATCAGATCTCGTCGACCGTGGCGGCCGAGTTGGGGCGTCGGGACAGATCGATGCCCAGCTCCTCCGCGGCGCGGTACACCTCGTCGTCGGACTCCTTCATCTCGATGGAGGTCCCGTCGCTCGAGAGCACCTCGACGTTCAGGCACAGCGACTGCATCTCCTTGAGGAGCACCTTGAAGGACTCCGGGATGCCCGAGTCGGGGATGTTCTCGCCCTTGACGATCGCCTCGTACACCTTCACGCGGCCGGGGACGTCGTCGGACTTGATGGTGAGCAGCTCCTGCAGCGTGTAGGCCGCGCCGTACGCCTCGAGGGCCCACACCTCCATCTCACCGAAGCGCTGGCCACCGAACTGCGCCTTACCACCCAGCGGCTGCTGCGTGATCATCGAGTACGGGCCGGTCGAGCGCGCGTGGATCTTGTCGTCGACCAGGTGGTGGAGCTTGAGGATGTACATGTAGCCCACCGACACCGGGTCCGGGAACGGCTCGCCGGAGCGGCCGTCGAAGAGCCGGGCCTTGCCGTCCGTGGCGACCATGCGCTCGCCGTCGCGGTTCGGCAGGGTCGTCGAGAGCAGACCACGCAGGCCGGTCTCCTCGAGGCCGTCGAACACCGGCGTCGCCACCGGAGTCCTCGGCGCCGACTTCGCGGCGACCGCGGGCAGGCTCTCCTTCCAGGAGAGGTCGTCGCCCTCGGCCAGCTCGATGTCCCAGCCGCGGCTGGCGACCCAGCCGAGGTGGGTCTCGAGGACCTGGCCGACGTTCATACGACCGGGCACGCCCAGCGGGTTGAGGATGACGTCGACCGGGGTCCCGTCGGGGAGGAACGGCATGTCCTCCTGCGGCAGGATCTTCGAGATGACGCCCTTGTTGCCGTGGCGGCCGGCCAGCTTGTCGCCGACGGTGATCTTGCGGCGCTGGGCGATGTAGACGCGCACCAGCTGGTTCACGCCGGCGGGCAGCTCGTCGCCGTCCTCGCGGTTGAACTCGCGCACGCCGATGACCGTGCCCTGCTCGCCGTGGGGCACCTTGAGCGACGTGTCGCGCACCTCGCGGGCCTTCTCGCCGAAGATGGCGCGCAGCAGGCGCTCCTCCGGGGTCAGCTCGGTCTCGCCCTTCGGGGTGACCTTGCCGACCAGCACGTCGCCGGCACCGACCTCGGCACCGATGCGGATGACACCGCGCTCGTCGAGGTCCGCCAGGACGTCCTCGGAGACGTTCGGGATGTCCCGCGTGATCTCCTCGGGCCCGAGCTTCGTGTCGCGGGCGTCGACCTCGTGCTCCTCGATGTGGATCGAGGAGAGGACGTCGTCCTCCACGAGGCGCTGCGACAGGATGATCGCGTCCTCGTAGTTGTGGCCCTCCCACGACATGAACGCCACGAGCAGGTTGCGGCCGAGCGCGAGGTCGCCCTCGTCGGTCGCCGGGCCGTCGGCCAGCACGGAGCCGACCTCGACACGCTGCCCCTCGTCCACGAGCACGCGCTGGTTGTAGCTGGTGCCCTGGTTCGAGCGGCGGAACTTCGCGGCACGGTACGAGCCCGTGGTGCCGTCGTCGTTCGCGACGAGCACCAGGTCGGCCGACACCTCGGTGACCACACCGGGCTTGGTCGCCACGATGACGTCGCCGGCGTCGATGGCCGCACGGCGCTCCATGCCGGTACCGACCAGCGGCGCCTCGGAGCGCACCAGCGGCACGGCCTGGCGCTGCATGTTGGCGCCCATGAGCGCGCGGTTCGCGTCGTCGTGCTCGAGGAACGGGATGAGCGCCGTCGCGACGGACACCATCTGGCGCGGCGAGACGTCCATGTAGTCGATCTCGGCCGGCGGGAGGTCGTCCGTCTCGCCACCCTTGGTGCGGACCAGCACACGCTCGCGGAGGAACGTGCCGTCCTCGGTGAGCTCGGTGTTCGCCTGGGCGATGATGTGGCGGTCCTCGTCGTCGGCGGTCAGGTAGACGATCTCGTCCGTGACCTTGCCGTCGGTGACCTTGCGGTACGGCGTCTCGATGAAGCCGAACGGGTTGATGCGACCGAACGACGCGAGCGAGCCGATGAGGCCGATGTTCGGGCCCTCAGGGGTCTCGATCGGGCACATGCGGCCGTAGTGCGACGGGTGGACGTCACGGACCTCCATGCCGGCGCGGTCGCGGGACAGACCACCCGGGCCGAGGGCGTTGAGGCGACGCTTGTGCGTCAGGCCCGCGAGCGGGTTGTTCTGGTCCATGAACTGCGACAGCTGCGACGTGCCGAAGAACTCGCGGATCGACGCCACCACGGGGCGGATGTTGATCAGGGTCTGCGGCGTGATCGCCTCGACGTCCTGCGTCGTCATGCGCTCGCGGACCACGCGCTCCATGCGGGACAGGCCCGTGCGCACCTGGTTCTGGATGAGCTCGCCGACGGCGCGGATGCGACGGTTGCCGAAGTGGTCGATGTCGTCCGTCTCGACGCGGACCTCGGTCGGCTGGCCGTCCCGGGTACCGGGGATGGTCGCCAGGTCGGCGTGCAGCGCGGCGAGGTACTTGATCGTCGCGACGACGTCCGTCACGGACAGCGTCGAGTCGGCCAGCGGCGCGTCGACGCCGAGCTTCTTGCTGATCTTGTACCGGCCGACCTTCGCCAGGTCGTACCGCTTCGGGTTGAAGTAGAAGTTCTCGAGCAGCGCGCGGCCGGCCTCGACCGTGGGCGGCTCGCCCGGGCGGATCTTGCGGTACAGGTCGACGAGGGCCTCGTCCTGCGTGTGGACGTGGTCCTTCTCGAGCGTGTCGAGCACCGACGGGAAGTTCGCGAACTCCTCGCGGATCTCCGCCTCCGTGAGGCCGAGGGCCTTGAGGAGGACGGTGACGGGCTGCTTGCGCTTGCGGTCGACGCGCACGCCGACGGCGTCGCGCTTGTCGATCTCGAACTCGAGCCAGGCGCCGCGCGACGGGATGACCTTCGCCGAGAAGACGTCCTTGTCGCTCGTCTTGTCGGGCGTGCGCTCGAAGTAGACGCCCGGGGAACGGACCAGCTGCGAGACGACGACGCGCTCGGTGCCGTTGATGATGAACGTGCCGCGCGCCGTCATGAGCGGGAAGTCGCCCATGAACACCGTCTGGCTCTTGATCTCGCCGGTCGTGTAGTTGACGAACTCGGCCGTCACGAACAGCGGCGCGGCGAAGGTGAAGTCCTTCTCCTTGCACTCGTCCGCGGTGTACTTCGGCGGCTCGAACCGGTGGTTCGAGAAGGAGAGGGACATCGACTGGCCGAAGTCCTCGATCGGCGAGATCTCCTCGAAGATCTCCTCGAGGCCGGAGGTGGCCGGGACGTCGGACCGGCCGGCGGCGGTGGCCGCCTCGACCCGGGCCTGCCAGGCGGGGCTGCCGAGCAGCCAGTCGAAGCTCTCGGTCTGCAGCCCGAGGAGGTCAGGGACCTCGAGCGGCTCGTAGATCTTGGCGAAGGAGACGCGGCGGGAAGCGGTGCGGTTCGCGATGGCGTCGGCGGACGGAACAGAAGGGGTGCGCGAGGCAGCCAAGAGGGGTCCTTCCCTGCAGTTCGATGGCACGCTGTACGCTCAGCGAGGCTGCAGGCGCCGGACCGCGACGGGAGAACCGGCCTCCGGGGTCACGAAGACGTGATCACGAGGGGCGGGGCATCATCGGCGGGGAGGCGTCGGGGCACAAGCGAGCGCAAAGCGCTAGCGTAGCCAGAACTTCGTCGTTTGTCCACTCGCGCGGGCACACGAGCGGACGCCCTCGGTTCTGGGTCGTAGAGGACGTTGTCTCGGTGGCCGCCATATGCCGCCCAAGAAACGGTTGTCGGACCAGCCTAACCCGTGCTAGGGGGCGTGGCCAGGCCCGCGGACGCGACCCTGGTCACCACACAAGATCCCCACGTTCCCCGACGACGCCCGCCCGCGACGCACGCGATCGCGGCGGCAGCTCCAGCTCAGGGCGGCAGTTCAAGCTGCCGCGCCGAACGGGAACTGCCGCCGCGAACACGCCTGACGGCGTCGCCCCGGGACGCAGCGAGGCCCGCACCCCGGACGGGGTGCGGGCCTCGCAGGAAGCGATGCGCGGCTAGGCCGCAGCGATCACTTGAGGGTGACGGTGGCGCCGGCGCCCTCGAGGGCAGCCTTGGCCTTCTCGGCCGTCTCCTTGTTCGCGGCCTCCAGGACCGGCTTCGGGGCGCCGTCCACGAGGTCCTTGGCCTCCTTCAGGCCGAGGGACGTGAGCGCGCGCACCTCCTTGATGACCTGGATCTTCTTGTCGCCGGCGGCCTCGAGGATGACGTCGAACTCGTCCTTCTCCTCGGCGGCCTCGGCGCCGGCGCCGCCAGCGGCGGGGGCGGCAACGGCAGCGGCGACCGGAGCGGCGGCGGTGACGTCGAACTTCTCCTCGAATGCCTTCACGAACTCGTTGAGCTCGATGAGGGTGAGCTCCTCGAAGGCGGACAGGAGCTCGTCGGTGCTGAGCTTCGCCATGATGGCGTTCCTTTCGGGTTGGTGCGTCCTGGGGCCTCGCCGGCCCCGCAGAAGCAGAGGGGGTTGATCTCGCCGTACCGCCGTCAGGCGGCAGCGGCCTCCGATTCCTGCTTCTGACGCAGGGCATCGATGACGCGAGCGGCCTGGGCCGGCTTCGCGGTGAAGGCGTAGGCAGCCTGGTAGAGCTTGGCCTTCATCGCGCCGACCGTCTTGGCCAGCAGGACCTCGCGGGACTCGAGGTCCGCGAGCTTGGTGATCTCTGCAGCGGTCAGCGGCTTCCCGTCGAGGACACCGCCCTTGATGACCAGTGCAGGGTTCGCCTTGGCGAAGTCACGCAGACCCTTGGCGGCCTCGACCGGGTCGCCGGTCACGAACGCGATCGCGGAAGGACCCTTGAGGTCCGCCTCGAAAGCGTCGATCCCGGCCTCCTTGGCCGCGATGGACGTCAGCGTGTTCTTCACCACGGCGTAGGTTGCGTTGCCGCTGAGCGACCGACGCAGCTCCTTGAGCTGCGCGACGGTGAGCCCGCGGTACTCGGTCAGCACGGCCGCGCTGGAGTCACGGAACTTGTCCGCGACCTCCGCGACAGCGGCTGCCTTGTCCGGCCTCGCCATGGCAATCCTTCCGGTGGTGGTGCCACCGGTACCCCGGAAAGAGAAAGAGCCCCGGCGCAGGTGCGCACGGGGCTCGGAGCTCACAGCGGACTGTGTGATCGTCGTCGTGTCACCTACGCAGGCCCCCGCTCTCACGGGACTTCGGTCTTCTGCTTCCTGGGCGAGCCCGGGCAGCGTCGGACGACCGGCGGTCTTGGGTTACCTGAACAGGCTAGCGCAACGTGCCCCGCCGGCCAACCATGGACGGCCAGTTGTGACCGGCATCACCGCACTGCTAGCTTCTCGCCGCAGACTGCACGAGGACGAAGAGGGCTCATAGGCGACCCCTCACGATGGGCCACTGAGCCCGCCGGGCCGCGTGCAGCAACCATGCGACAGGAAGGAAGGGACGATGAGCGACCCCCTCACCATGGGCCACTGAGCCCGCCGGGCCGCGTGCAGCAACCATGCGACAGGAAGGAAGGGACGATGAGCGACCCCATCACCGTGGGCCACTGAACGTGACGCGAGCCAGCACAAGACACCTGCCTCCACGCCCCGCGAGCTGGCCCGCCCACCGCGGGGCGTGGGGGTAACACGATCGGACACCATTTCTGTGAATTCTGATGACCCCGGGACGAACTTGAGGCAGCTCGAGCGGCAGTTCGTCGTGCTCACGGCGCTTCGCTGGCTCCCGTCCGGCCTGTCCGTCCCGACGATGGTCCTGCTGATGCAGGAACGCGGACTCGACGTCCGCACCATCGGCATCCTGCTTGCGCTCCTGGCAGGCGGAATCATCGTCCTCGAGCTCCCGTCGGGCGGGTTCGCCGACGTGGTGGGACGCCGCAACTCCCTCCTGATCTGCGGATCCTTGAGCGCCGCCGCCGCCCTCGGCTTCGCGCTGAGCCCCGGCGTCGGCGCTTTCGCCATCACTCTCCTCGTCCACGCCGTCGCCAAGGCGCTCGACTCCGGACCGCTCAAGGCGTGGTACGTCGACACCGCACAATCGTGGGACCCCGACGTCGACCTGACGCCGGGCTTCGCCCGCGCGGCGACGGCCGAAGCGCTCGGCCTGGGCGCCGGCGCCCTGCTCGCGGGCGGTCTCGTCACCGTCGCTCCGCTCCCGACTGCCGACAGCCCGGTCCTTGCCCTCTCCGTGCCCTACCTCGCGGGAAGCTGTCTGACGCTTCTCTCGCTCGGGCTCGTCGCCCGTTGGGTCCAGGATCCTCCGCGCGAGCGCACCCTCGTCGTGCGCCAGATTGTCACGCGCGAGGTCCCGCGGACGATAGCGCGAGGCGTCCGCCTAGCAGTGTCGCACGGTCCGCTTCGCAACATCGCTCTCTACATGATTGCCTTTGGGGTCGCACTCTCGGGGGTCGAACTGCTCGCCCCGACCGCGTTCGCGGCGTTTTACGGCGGGGGCTCGGCCGCGTCGGGCCTCTACTCAGTGCTGGTGACCGCTGGTTTCGGCGGATCCGCCCTGGGAGCTTCGCTGGCACCCCGCATCGCGCAGACGGTCCGCGGAACGCGCCGCGGAGCAGGTCTCGCAACCGCGGCGGCGGCGCTCGGGCTTGCCGGAATCGCGGTGCCTCTCGTCGGCGTCGCCGCGGCGGGGTACTTTCTCGTGTTCCTGCTCCTCGGGGTCGCCAGCCCGCTCGTCGACGAGGCGACACAGAGCGTGACGCCGTCCGACCAGCGCGCCACCGTCGGCTCCGTGATGTCCTTGTCGATGCAGTCAGGCGGAGTTGTCGCCAACGTCCTCTGCGGCGCGCTTGCCGCATCGGTCGCCCTGCCGTTCGGCGTGGGAGTCGCCGCCCTCGGCCTGGTGCTGGGTGCCGTCGTCATCACCGCCGGCACCGGCACGGACGGACGCACCGAACCCTCTGTCGAGGACCAGGCCGCCGACCGTGCGACAGCGGGCGCTCCGGCTGGCCGGCCCTAGAGGACCAGCGGGCCGAAGCACACCAGCGGCACCGGCTCGGGCTCGTCCGCGACAGCACGGGCCAAGGCCGCCCCCGGCCGCAGCCCGTCCCGCAGTCCCGCGTGCAGGGACGGCATCACCCGCACCGCGACGTCGTCGCGCAGAGGCGCGACGCTCGCGATCACTGCGCGAGCGCCCATCCTCAGCAGCACGCTCGTCAGTCCGAGCGGCTCGCCGCCTTGGCGGATGCTCGCCGATCCGACGTCGCACGCCGAGAGGACCATCACCGAGCGCGACAGGTCGCGACCGTCCAGCTCGTGGGCAAACAGCGGGCCGTCGGCCAGCAGGAGGTTCGAGAACACCGGGTTGTCCGGCTCGTGGGTGCCGTGCGTGGCCAGGTGCACCACCGAGGCCTGCTCGACCGCTCCAGCGACGGCCGCGCAGGTCGCTCGATCGTCCACCAGGATCCGTGCACCGCTCCCCCACACCCGCGCAACCTCCGTGGCCTCCGCGTTCGCGTGCCGCAGACCCGGCCCGGCGACCGCCAGCGCTGAGCCGGCCTCCCATCCCGCGCTGCCTCTGGTGACCCACGAGTTCACGACCGTCGACTGCCCCCGCCGCGAGGGCAGGAGCGACCACGGGATCGACACCAGCCGGTCGCGTGCGGCGATGTGCACGGGCCCTTCGACCCCGGCGCCACGGAGGAGCGCGCCGTCCAGCCAGTCCAGGCTGCGCGCCAGGGACTGGGAGGCGGCGGCATGCAGCGGTGCCGGGAGCAGGGGGTTAGAGAGCGCTCCCAGGTCCGCGCGGACTCGTCGCACCTGCTCGAGCGCCGGCCCGAGCGGAGCCAGGTCGAGCAGACGGGCGCCCCGCCGGTCGACTCGCACCGCGCACACCCGGTCCTTGAACATCATGAGGTCGAGAACCGACCGGTCCGAGTCCGCATCCCGGAGGTCTGCCCGAAGTGCGCGGGCGGTGGTCGGGCGCGGGACCCCCGCGCGACCGTCGGCGTGCCACGACCGCTCCCGCGCCTGGCTCTGGAGCCGCCTTGCGTCGCGCCGGAGCCGTGCCTGCTCGACCGCGGATGCGGCGTCCCCGTCGAGCGTCCGAGCGCGTTCCGCCAGACGGCGTGCACCACCCACCAGGGCAGCAAGCTCGGGGTCCTCCGGCGGCCGCACCCTCCCAGAACCCGCGAAGGTGGCACGGCCACGCTCGACCGCGTCGAAGACCGCCTCGGCACGACCCGATCGGAGGGCCGCCTCGAGGTCCACCGCCTGCAGCCGGATCCCGTGCACGGACGCGGCCGTCACGGCCTCGACGGCACCCAGCCGCTGGCGTTGCTGCGCCAGGAGCGTGTGGCCCGTGCGGACGGCGGCGAGTGCCGAGCGCCGGTCCTCCGCGGCAAAGGCGATCAGGGCGCGCACGACCTGCGCTCGCAGCTGGGTACCCAGCGAAAGGCCCGACGCTGGCGGAAGCTGTCGCAACCGTTCGGCAGCGACGGCAGGCTCCCCTCCTCGCACGGCTCCCTCGGCGACCACCAGCTCGAGGTCGACGGCCACCCGGTCAGCCCCGGGAAGCGCACGGGCACGCTCGGCGAGCATGGACGCGGCGTGCGCCAGCCGGAGGAAGGCACGAGGCGGAGCTCCTGCGTCCACGAGGACCTCGTGCCGCGCGTCGATGGTGATCAGGCCTGCCCGCAGGTCGAGCAGCTCGTGTCCAGCCCGCCGTGCACGCCCCTGGACGCGGCGCGCCAGAGCGATCGCCTCCTCGTATCGCCCTAGCCCGACCAGGCACCGGGCCTGGACGATCTGCGCGTCGATGAGGTCCCGCCACGCTCGCGTGTCGGCGAGAACGGTCGCCGCCATCGCCAGCGCCTCGGCTGCCTCCGTCAGCAGACCAGCCTCGTAGAGGACCGCGGCCTTGTCCATCAGGCCGATGCCAGCGTGCTCGGGCGGTGAGTTCTTCGCTGCCGCATCCATCGCACGAAGCGCCGCGGGCAGGTCCCCTCCCAGGTACCGGGCGTAGCCGAGATTATGCTCCGCCATGAGCTCGACCGCGGTCTCCCCTGCCCGGTGCGCGAGCTCACGGCACCGTTCGAGGTCGCTCACCGCGACGTCGAGCTCACCGGTCTCGAGGCAGAGCCAGCCTCGGTTGATGAGGACCGGCACGAGATCTCGCTCGTCCGTGATGCCCTCGAGAGCAGCGTCGAGCTCCCCCCGGGCCTCGCCGAGCTCCCCCATGCGCATCAACTGGAGCCCGCGGTGTCCCCGGACCAGGGCGACCGTCGACGCGTCGTGCGCCGTCGACGCCAGAGCCTGCGCCGTGTCGAGCAGGCCCATGACGACGTCCCGGCCGGCGCCCCGCTCGTACTCGCACGTGGCGATCCCGACGAGAACGCGGGCCCTCGCATGGACGACGTCCGCACCACCAGGGCCCGGTAGTTCATCGAGCCTCCGGAGGGCCGCCCGATAAGTCCGTAGCGCGAGCCCGAACCGACGGCGCGACCGAGCGGTCGTCCGCGCACGCTCGATCTGCTCCAGCACGGCCTCGAGCCCGTCCACGCCTCACCTCACGTCATCACCCGGGGTGGGCACCTCCCACAGACAGCCCCCCGGTCGCACCGGTGATCGCCGACCAGATCTGCTGCACCCTTGTCGTCACGAGAGTATCTGCGTCGGGCTCCGACCCCCACGCGGAGGCATCCTCACGCAGGGCCAACAGCTCTCGTGCGATCTCACCAGCCAGGACAGGCGCCGAGAACGAGGTGCCGCTCCACGTCGCGAAGCCGCTCTGGAACCCCTCAGGGTCAATCGTGGAACGGAACTGATCGGAGTGCCGTTCCTTGATGCGCAACGAGGGCGTCACCGGGCCGTCGAGCGTCGTGGGCACCGTGCTCACGACCCCCGCCCCCGGCCGGAGACACGTGACCCACGGTCCGTCGTTACTGAAGAGCGCCGTGGTCCCGTCCGGATTCAGCGCACCCACCGCGAGAATGGGCGGGCGATCGGCCGTGGTGTCGCCGGCCACGGTGATCGACGGCGGAACCGTGCGCCGGTCGACCTCGGGGGCAAACGCCGCAGGGAACTCCGGTCGGGTCTCTCCGTCGTTGCCCGCTGCCACGACCACGGCCACTCCCGTGTCGCGGAGCCTGGCGAGCACGGCACGGAGCGGATGGTCCCAGCGCATGTCCTCCGGGCGCTCGTGGTAGTAGCCCATCGAGAGGACCACCACGTCGACGGGTACGTGGCCGTCCCTCCCTGCCAGTCCTCGCTCGTGGAACCGGGCGAGCCGTCTGAGCGACTCGATGACCTCCGACTCGGCCGCGACGCCCGAACCACCCACGGTCCGGACCGGGAGGATCAGGGCATCGGGGCAGACCTGGTGGACGATCCCGGCGATGAAGGTCCCGTGCCCGGCGACCGGGTCGAGCGGTCCGGTCAGCGGGGAAGTGCTCGATCCGCCGATCTCGGCGTCCTCCTCGGGATACTGCTGCGCGGGGTAGGTGCCGATGGGATCCCCGTCCAGCAGGGCGTCGCGGATGACGACGCCGTTGCCGTCCGACGGCCCGTCCGCGTCGTAGGTCCCGAACCAGTCGTGCGTCCCCACACCGGTGTCCAGGACGGCGACGACGGGACGGATCGCTCCGTCGGGGGTTCGCCACATGTCACCGTCGTCGCGCACGTGGCGCGTTGGAGCGGCCCCGAGCCAGCGGACAGGCGTACGACCTCCCGAGCCGGCGACGCCGTACTCCGCGAGTCCCTCGACCGGGTGGGTGGAGAAGGGGTGGGTGGAGAAGGGGTGCGTCGAGAACGGGTGCGTCGAGAACGGATGCGTCGAGAACGGATGCGTCGAGAACGGATGCGTCGAGAACGGGTGCGTCGAGAAGGGCCGCGCCGACATCACATGGTCGAGGCTCAACGACCACTCCGTCGCTTGATCGTCTCCGTCAGCCTCGAGCGCCTCCCACGCGTCCGGCTGGGCATCCTGGTTCTCGGGAAGGAGCCGGAGGACGAAGCCGTGCTCCTCGTCCACACCCTGGAGCGGGTCCTCCTCGGCTGCTTGCGCATCGGAGCGGTACCGCACCTGGAGGCCCAGCCGGCAACCCTGGCGGCGCGCTTCGTGCTCCACGCGCGTCGCCTCGGCCTCGTCGTCGGGGAACGTCACATCGAGGAGCCGCGGACGGGAGTCGGTGGTCGCCGGGCGCCGCACGCGGTCCCGCAGGCCGCTCGGCAGCTCGCCGTGGACAATCACGCGGTCGGCGACATACCACGTCGGCGCCACGGCGCGCCGCCCAGGGCGAGCCCTCAGCGCGTTCGGGTCCAGGTAGCGCATCGGCGCATCGACCTGCCGCGGTGCGCGGCCCCCTGGTCCAGCGGGGGTCTCGGTCACGTGTCCTCCTCGTCACGGGGGCGCCGATCGGCGCGGGTCAGGGCGGGCGCGCGTCGCGCCCGGGTATTAGAGCTCGATGACCGGCGTGGCGACGGTGACGTCACCGGGCAGGCGCACGAGCAGGCTTGCGGGACCGCGGTCGACGGCGGTGAAGGCGAAGCGGCCGTCGTCGTCGGCGGTGGTGGTGCGTTCGTCGCCGGGCTGGCGCAGCTCCACGACGAGGGCGCCGGCGGGCGCCACCCAGCCGTCGAGACGCACGTGGGTGCCGTCGTCGTCGGTGGACAGCGCGATCATCACCGTGAGGCGCTCGTGCGTGAACGTGATCGTGCGCGCCTCCAGCGGCGGGGCGTCGCCGCGCACGGACCCGACGGGGGCCTCGATCTGCTGCAGCTCCATCACCTCGGCCTCCAGGCTCGCGAGCGTCATCGCGAACAGCGACCGCTCGACCAGCCCGTCGGGCAACGGGTCCAGGAGCTGCACGGTCCGACCGAGCCGGGACAGGGCCTCGACGTCGCGCGCGTCGATGGGTCCGTCCTCGCCCGGCACGGGCGCCCCCCACGCGTTCTCGTGCTTCCGGTTCATGTCCACGAGGCCTCTCCCTGTTCGGTGAGGACGGCGCGCAGCTTGGCCAGGCACCGTCCCCGAGTGGCACCGATGCTTCCCACCGGCATGCCGATCGATGCCGAGATCGCCTTGTAGTCCGGGCGGTCGGCGAGCGAGACGAGTCGCAAGAGCTCCTGGCAGCGCGCCGGGAGCGTACGCAGCGCCGACCACAACATCCGGTCGCGCTCGTCGGTCAGCACCTCGGCCTCCGGTCCCGGCCGGGAGTCCGGCAGGGCGGCAGAGCCTTCGGTGAGGTCGTCCGGCAGCTCGGTGCGCCGGCGCTGGTCGGTCCGCTCCTTGCGCACCGTCTCCCACGCACCGCGGCGGGCCGTCACGAGGAGCCACTTCAGCACGGCCTTCGGCTCCGCGATCGTCTCCGCGTGCCGCACCAGGGCCGCCCACGTGGACTGCACCACGTCGTCGGCCACGTCCCGGTCCACACCCTGGGCGCGCACCGTGTGCCACAGCAGCGGTGTCGCCTCGCGGACCAGGTCCGTCAGGGCGTCCGTACGCCCCGCGCGGTACTCGAGGATCGCCCGCGCGGCCCGGTCCCCCAGGCTCTCACCGGCGTCGGACTCCTCACCGACAGGTTCCTCCGTGGCTCGTGTCATGGCAGTTCGCACCTCGTGAGGGCTCGTCGAAAGGCCGGGACGACCGCGTCCCGGGGCCTCCGAGCCTACGGCGCGCAGCGAAACGGCAGAAGGATGACTTTGCATCGTGGGTGCCATCACCTCTCGCCGGGCGGCACCGTCCCGGCGCCGCGCTCTCGTCGTCACGGGGAGGGAGCAGCGCGCCGCACGCCTGATACACGCACCCGGTATCTGACCTCGGCAACTTCTCGACGACCTCTCGACGGCCGACCCATCCGGTCCGGCGTCCGCTCCGAACCCCCGGCGAGCGTGGGACGGACCCGCGCCCCGAGCAGAAGGAGCAGCCCATGTCCTCGTCCGCTAACCGCCTCCTCGCCGCAGTGTTCGGCACCGTCTACCTGCTGGTCGGCCTCGCCGGGTTCGTCGTCACGTCCGGCGTCGGCTTCATCGCCACGGACGGTGAGAAGCTGCTGTTCTTCGAGGTGAACCCGCTGCACAACATCGTCCACCTCGGCATCGGCGCCGCGCTGCTCCTCGCGTCGCGGTCGGTCGGCGCGGCCAAGGGCGTCAACGTGACCATCGGCGGGGTCTATCTCCTGGTCGGCGTCCTCGGCCTCTTCCTCGTCGGCACCGGCGCGAACATCATCGCGCTCAACGGCGCGGACAACGTGCTGCACCTCGCGAGCGCGCTCCTGCTGCTGGGCGTCGGGCTGGGCGCGGACCGTCGCGCCGAGACGGGGGTCGCGACCGCATGAGAGCCATGGCTCCCCCGGCCCGCATCCTCGTCGCGTTCACGCTCCTCGGCGCGGGCCTGGTGAACCTCGGGTCGGCGCGCGGCGCGCTCGCCCGCCCACAGGGCGTCTTCGCGCTGGTGCTCGGGGCGGTGGAGCTGGTGGCGGCGCTGCTCCTGCTGCGCGGTGTCACGCCGGGCCGCGCGGACCCGGCCGTGCTCGCCAGGGTCGGCGTCGGGCTCCTCATGGTGGCGAGCGTGCTCGGGCTGGCGCTCGCCGTCGCGCCCGGGGGCCATCTCGGGGCGGCCGCGGCCTCCGCCGCGGCGCTCCAGCTCGCAGGCGCGGCGACCGTGGGGGCGGCCACCCGCCCGCGGCCCGAGGCGGCGGTGGCTCCGGCGGCGCCCCCGGCGGCGGGGAGCGGCAGCGACGATGGCGGTGCCGGGCGCCGGCGCCCGGCGGGGTCCCTCGCTGTCCTCTTCGTCGGGGCGGTCCTCGTCTCGACCGCGACCACCGCGGGACTCACCGACACCGAGGCCGGCGCGGTCGCCGTCCCGCACAGCGAGCATCACCTTCCCGACCTGTCCGGGCTGCAAGGACACCACCACGGAGGGTGACCGTCCCCGGCATCACCGGCTCCGGGGACGACGACGGCCCGGCC
>NZ_JBSHCR010000023.1:0-60361 GCF_053615895.1 Isoptericola sp. NPDC055881 | reverse complement strand
TTTGTCCCGCGCCCGGGGGGCTCCTTTTTTTTCATTACCACCCCCCCCCCCCGGGCCCGCGGCTTACGTGCACACCGTCACCCCCCCACCCCCCCCACGGTGGGTGCTACCTCGGCAGGAGGTGGACTACCTCGGCAGGGGGTGGACTACCTCGGCGTCACAGGGCCCGCCAGCGCAGCTCGAGGGTGCGGGCCTGCGGGCGGAGCATCGCCGTCGGCCAGACGTCGGGGCCGCAGGCGCGGGAACCCAGCCCGTGCTGGGCGGCGTCCACGTACAGGTGGTGGTGCGTGGGCACCGGCAGCTCGTACGGGTGCGCGGCCGCGGTGAGCTCGTGCGCGGTGTGCCGGGCCAGCGTGAAGCCGGGCAGGCGTCCGCGGGCGTCACGGGCCGCCGTCAGGCGCACCCACGGCTGACCGGCGCGCAGGAGGACGAGGTCGCGCACCTCGGAACGGTGCCCCGACTCCTGCGGGCGCGCGTACGGCACCGCCAGGTCGTCGAGGCCCGCACGGTGCCGGCCCACGACGACCGACCCCCGCACGTCCGGGTACGAGTCGTGCGGGCCGAGCCCGAACCACTCCGCGCCGTCGACGTCGGTCGGCAGGGCGAGGTGCACCCCCACGCGCGGCCACACGTCGTCCCAGTGGTCGTCGGGCGTCAGCACGACCCGCAGCACCGCCTCGACCGCACCGTCGGCGGCCCGCTCGGCGGTCCAGGTCTCCTCGACGTCGATCGCCGCGCGGCTCTGCGCGGCGGACACCCGCCGCAGCACCCGCACCCGGTCCGCCGACTCCTCGACGGCGACGGTGCGGTGGGTGAGCCGGTCCAGGCCCTGACGGCGCCACCGGTCGGCCACGGGCGGGGCGGGCGTGCCCCGCCACGGCAGCAGCGTCGGGTCGGTCGCGTCGTAGCTGCCCATCGCGGCGCCGCGGTCGTTGTCGGTGGGGGCGCGCCACAGCTCGACGCGCGGGGCCGAGACCTCCGCGCCGGCGAGCCCGACCAGCTCCGGCCCGCGGAACGCGACCGGAGCGCCCGCGAGCGCCACGGTCGCACGACGCGGCGCGCGGGCGGCGGCGGGCGCGGGCAGCGCCCACTGGTCGCGCGCGACGACGTGCCCGGCGCCGGCCCAGGAGGCGTCCTCGCGCAGGGCGAGCTCGACGGTGAGGAAGGCCTCGACCCCCGCGGCCGCGGCGGGCAGGGCGGCGACGTCGAGCAGCTCGACGACGGCACGCTCCCCCGCGGCGACGGGCTGCCCGTCCTCTCCGACGACGTCGGCGCGGCCCTCGGCGACGACGTCGCCGTCGTGCTCCACCCGCCAGCGCAGCGCGAGGTCGGCGGCGTCGGCGGTGTGCCGGCGGTTCCAGATCTCCGCGGTGCCGGGGGCGCCCGCCGGCCGGACCACGACGGGCCGCTCGACGTGCCAGAACTCGGTCAGCCCGGGGCTGGGCGTGTCGTCGGACAGCACCATGCCGTCCATCACGAAGTTGCCGTCGTGCACGACCTCGCCGAAGTCGCCGCCGTACGCGAAGTACTCGGTGCCGGCGGCGTCGCCCTCGCGCACGGTGGTGCGCAGGCCGTGGTCGCGCCACTCCCAGACGAAGCCGCCGTGCAGCCGCGGGTGGGTGTCGACGAGCTCGCGGTACTGGTCGAGCGCGCCCGGGCCGTTGCCCATGGCGTGCGCGTACTCGCACAGCAGGAACGGCTTGGAGCGCTGGCGGGCGGCGTCGGCCACGGTGCAGCCGAGCAGGGGCGAGAGGTCGTCGCTGCCGATCGACGCCGTCTCCGGCACGGTGGAGTACATGCGCGAGTAGACGTCGGTGTACTCGCCGGCGTAGTCGCCCTCGTAGTGCACGGGCCGCGACGGGTCGCGGTGGCGGGTCCACTCGGCCATGGCGGCGAGGTTGCTGCCGGTGCCCGACTCGTTGCCGAGGGACCAGAGCACGATGCTCGGGTGGTTCTTGTCGCGCTCGACCGTGCGCTGCACCCGGTCGAGGTAGGCCTCGCGCCAGCGCGGGTCGTCGCTGGGGTTGCCGACCCAGCCGCCGGCCTCGAAGCCGTGGGTCTCGAGGTCGGTCTCGAGGATCACCCACAGACCGAGCTCGTCGGCGAGGTCGAGCACCTTCGGGTGGGGCGGGTAGTGGCTGGTGCGGATGGCGTTGACGTTGTGCCGCTTCATCTGCGCGAGGTCGGCGCGGGCGTGCTCCTCGTCGAAGACGCGCCCGCGGTCGGGGTGCGTCTCGTGCCGGTTCATCCCGGAGAAGGTGACGCGCCGCCCGTTGACGAGCAGCCGGTCACCGACGATCTCCACGCGCCGGAACCCGACGTGCAGGGTGACGGTCTCCGCCGTCGACGCAACCGTCGCCTCGTACCGGCGCGGCACCTCCGCCGACCACGGCTCGACGGCGCCGACCGCCACCGGCGCGACGTCCTCGGGCGACGCCCACGAGACGTCGACGCCGAGCTCGGGCACGCGCAGCCGCACGGGGTACGCCGCGGCGTCGGCCCGCACCTCCGGCACCAGCGTGCCCGCACCGGCGGCTCGGTCCGGACCCGGCGCGAAGTCGGCGTCGAGCCACACGTCGTCGAGGCCGCCGACGGGCCGGTGCAGCAGGGTGACGTCACGGAAGATGCCGGGCAGCCACCACTGGTCCTGGTCCTCCAGGTAGCTCGCGGCCGACCACTGCACCACCCGCACGGCGACGGTGTTGGCGCCCGGGCGCACGGCGTCGGTGACGTCGAACTCGTGCGCCAGCCGGCTGCCCGACGCCGACCCCACCTCGACGCCGTTGACCCAGACGGTGCAGAACGACTCGACGCCGTCGAACCGCAGCAGCACACGACCGTCCTCGGTCCAGCCGGCGGGGACGTCGACGTCGCGGCGGTAGTCGCCCGTCGGGTTCTCGTCGGGCACGTGCGGCGCGTCGACGGGGAACGGGAACTGGACGTTGGTGTAGATCGGCCGGCCGTACGCGCCGTCGCCCACCAGCACCCAGTGCGCCGGCACGGGGACCTCCCCCCAGCCCGCCTCCGCCGAGGCGGCGTAGCCGGGCTGCGCGAAGTCGTCGGGCCCCTCACCGTCGGGCAGGACGTGCGCGCCGGGCGCGCCGGGCACGCCCGCCAGGAGCCGGAAGCCCCACGTGCCGTCGAGGTGGAGGCGGGGCGCGTCGCTGGCGAGCGCGGCCCGGGGCGGGTCGACCCGGCCGGACCAGGGCGCGGTGGACTCGTGCGGCAGGGAGAGGGTCATGCCTTGACAGCACCTTCCGTCAGACCGCCCCGCCAGAACCGCTGCAGGGCGATCATGGCGATGGCGAGGGGGATGACCGAGAGCAGCACGCCCCCGGTGGTGAGCTCGTAGAACTCGGGCAGCCGGTCGGTCTGGCTGCGCCAGTTGTTGAGCCCCAGCGTGATCGGGTAGAGCTTCTGGTCGCTGAGCATCACGAGGGGCAGGAAGTAGTTGTTCCAGATGCCCACGAGCTGGAACAGGAACACGGTGACGAGGGCGGGCGTCATGATCCGCAGGCCGATGGTGTGGAAGATCCGCAGCTCCCCCGCGCCGTCGATGCGCGCGGCCTCGACGAGCGAGGAGTCCACGGTCGCGTCGGCGTAGATGCGGCACAGGAAGAAGCCGAACGGCGACACCAGCGACGGGATCAGCACGCTCCAGTAGGTGTTCGCGAGGCCGAGCTGGCTGAACAGCAGGAACAGCGGCAGCGCCGTCGCGGTGCCCGGCACGAGCACGCCGCCGAGCACCAGCCCGAAGATGAGGTTGCGCCCCCGGAACTGGTACTTGGCCAGCGCGTAGCCGCCGGCCGCCGCCAGGTAGGTGGCGATGATCCCGCCCACGCCCGCGTACAGCACGGAGTTCGCGAACCAGCGCACGAAGACGCCACCGTCGTAGCGGAGCACCGCCGAGAGGTTGTCGAACAGCGCGAACGAGTTCCCGAACCAGAACCCGTTGGTCGCGAACAGGTCGTCCGTCGTCTTCGTCGCGGCGACCACGACCCAGTAGACGGGCACCAGGAAGTAGATCGCGACGACGACGAGGATGCCGGTGACGACGATGGTCGTGGCCGGACGGCGGCCGGCGCGGTCCGCGCGCCCCGCCGGGGTGGCGCCGGTGCCCGAGGCGGCGCGGGCGCCGGGCGTCGTGGAGACGGTGGCGGCGGTCATCGCGAGCTCCTGTTCGTCAGCCGGAGGAAGAGGAACGACAGCGCGAACGCGACGAGCGCGATGAGCACCGACTGGGCGGCCGCGACGTTGTAGTCGTTGTAGGCGAACGCGGTCGTGTACGCCGACAGGTTCGGGGTGTACTGCGAGTCGATCGCCGGGGAGACCGTCTTGAGCAGCTGCGGCTCCGCGAAGAGCTGCAGGGTGCCGATGATCGAGAACACGGTGGTGAGCACCAGCGCCGGGCGGATCAGCGGGAGCTGGACGCTCCACGCCGTACGCCACGGCCCGGCCCCGTCGACGCGCGCCGCCTCGTACAGCTCCGGCGGGATCGCCTTGAGCTGCGCGACGATGATGAGCATGTTGTAGCCCGCGTACGTCCAGGTCACGATGTTCGCGATGGACCACAGCACCGTCCCCGCACCGAGGAAGTCGGGCGTGAACCCGAACAGCTTCTCGGACAGGTCGATGATCGGGCTCAGCCCGGGCACGTAGAGGAACGACCACAGGATGGTCGCGATGACGCCCGGGATGCCGTACGGCATGAAGTAGGTGGCGCGGAAGAACCCGGGCCAGCGCGCCGACGCCGACTCCAGCAGCAGCGCCAGGACGGTCGCGGCGACGATCATCACCGGCACCTGCACGACGCCGAACAGCAGCATGCGCCAGATCGACGCGATGAAGTTCCCGTCCTCCAGGGCGATGCGGTAGTTCTCGAACCAGGCGAAGCCGGTGGTGACGCCCTGCTCGCCGAACAGCCCGGCGCGCGTGACGGTGGTGAAGCTCTGCCCGATCGCCACGAGGATCGGCAGCACGAACGTCAGCAGGAACAGGACGAGGAACGGCGACACCAGGATCCAGGGGGCGCGCCCCACGGCCGTGCCGCGCTTCGTCTTCGGCGTCGTCCCGCCGGCGGACCGCTCCCGCGCGGCCGGCGTGGTGGTCTGCGTCGTCATCGGTCCTCCGCCTTCCGGATCGTCAGGCCCTTCTGGCGGAAGACCTCGATGGTCCGCGCCTCCGCGGCGACGACGGCGTCCACGAGCGTGCCGCCCGTGGCCTTGCGCCGGAACCCGTCGCCGAGGATGTTGAACGTCTGCTGCGTGATCGGCCACCACTGCCAGTCCGGGTTCTGCTCCTTCGTGGCGGGCTGGAAGACCTCGGTGTTGTACCGCTGCCCACCGAAGAACTTGCTCGGCTCCTCGCGCGCGGCCCCGATGTAGTCGCGGGCGGGCGACCAGCCGATGCCCGAGTACTTGATCATCGCGTCGATACCCTCGGGGTCGGTGTTCAGCCAGACGGCGAACTCCATCGCCTCCTTCGGGTGCTTGCTGTTGGCGAGCACGGCCGACGTCGAGCCCCCGATGAACGACGACCCGTAGCCGTGCTCCCAGCGCGGGGCGGGCGCCACGCGCCACTTGCCCTCGGCGCCGCTGACGCCCTCGAGCAGGGCGTCGCCCCAGCTCGCGCTCACCAGGGAGGCGATCTTGTCGTCGGCGGCGGCGGCGAACCAGCCGGGCGAGTACGGGTTGGCCGACGTCGTCACCAGGTCGTCGTCGATGGCCCGGTCGAAGAACCGCGCGACGTCGAGCGTGATCTCGTCGGCCATGTCGATGACCCAGCCGTCGTCGGAGCTGCGCAGCCAGGTCGCACCCGCCTGCATGGAGTGCGCGGCGAACACGGACGTGTCGTCCAGCGGGAACGCGTCGATGAAGATCCCGGCCTTGCGGAAGGCGGGCGCCACCTCCGCCCACTGCGACCACGTGGTGGGCACGTCGGCGCCGACCTGCTCGTACAGGTCGGGGCGGTAGTACATGCCCACGGGGCCGGAGTCCTGCGGGATGCCGTAGACCCCGCCGGCGAAGCTGACCTGGTTCCACAGCGTCTCGTCGAACTTGTCGGCGTGCTCGGAGACCCCGTACCGCTCCAGGTCGACCAGGCCGTTGACCAGCATGAACTCGGGCACGGTGCGCATCTCGACCTGGGCCAGGTCAGGCCCGCCGCCGGCCGCCAGCGCCGAGTACATCTTCTGGTAGCCGCCGGAGTTGCCGCCCGGGATCCACGCCACCTCCACCTGGACCTCGGGGTGCTGGGCGTTCCAGACGTCCGCGACCTTCTGCAGGTCCTTGAGCCACGCCCAGTACGTGAGCGTGACCTTCTCCCCCGCGGCGGCCGGCACCACCGGCTGGGCGTTCACCGACGTCGTGCCGGGCGTCGCGCAGCCCGCGAGCATCGCCGCCGCGCCTCCCGCGAGCCCCATGCCGAGGAGCTCTCGTCTCGTGACCTCTCGCATCCGTCCCCACCTCGTCGTGACGTCGGCCGGGACGCGTGCCCCGGGCTCGTGTGAGCGTGGTCACGTTAACAGCGGGTCCGACCGGTTCGTCCGCACGTCTCAGGGCGTGTCAGGCGGGACGGGTCAGGTGCGGGAGGCCAGGCCGGTGGGGTCCGGCAGGTGGCGTCAGGCGGGGACGGCCTTCACCGGGGCCCAGGGCGTGCCGGTGCCCGCCATGGAGGCGTGGAACGGGTCGCCCGCGACGATGTCGCCGGCACGGACGGTGGCGCCCGTGAACGCGGAGCGGTAGATCGCCGCGGCCAGCTCGAGCGTGGCGCGCGTGTCGGCGACCGTCACCGGCGGCGTCCTGCCCGCCACGAGGGCTTGGTACGTGGGGACGAGCTGCGCGAGGTGGCCGCTCTCGCCCCCGTCCACCGAGCGCGCGGCGTCGGCCGCCCAGGCCTCGGCCACGTCCTCGCGCCCCACCACGGGCGTGACGGTCCAGCTGGAGTCGTCGTAGCCGTACAGGTGCTCCAGCTCGACCGTGGCGGCGGCGGTGTCGAAGCGCAGCCGCGACGTCTGGCGCGGCGAGATCGCGGAGTTCGTGATCGTCGTCAGCGTGCCGTTCGCGAACCGCACGAGGGCGGTCGAGACGTCCTCGGTGTCCGTGTGCCGCGCGAGCCGCCCGGCCATCGCCCGCACCTCGGTCCACGGGCCGAGCACGGCCAGCAGCAGGTCGAACTGGTGGATGCCGTGCCCCATCGTGGTGCCGCCGCCCTCGGTGTCGAAGCGGCCCCGCCACGGCACCTCGAAGTACTCGGGGGTGCGGAACCACAGCGTGTCGCACTGCGCCACGTAGGCCGGCCCGAGGGTGCCGTCGTCGAGGAACCGGCGCAAGCGGCGGATCCCGGCGCCGAACCGGTGCTGCACGATCTGCGTGAACCGGCCGGAGAGACCGGCGTCTGCGGCCTCCCGCTCGACCGCCGCCAGGGTGTCGGCCTCGGCCAGCGACAGCACGGCGGGCTTCTCCACGACGACGTGCGCCCCCGCCCGCAGCGCGGCCGTGGCGGCCGCCAGGTGCACCGACGGCGGGGTGCAGACGTGCACGACGTCGACCTCGCCCGCGTCGAGCAGGGCCTGCAGGTCCGTGCCGTGCTGCGGCACGCCGTGCTCGGCCGCGAACGACGCCGCCCGGTCGGCGTCGACGTCGACGACGTGCGTCAGCTCCACGCCGTCGGGCCCGCCGTGCGCCGCCAGCGCACCGAGCGCCTCCGCGTGCGCGCCGGCGATGGCGCCCGCGCCCAGGATCGTGACCTTCATGTGTTCCGCTCCCCTGAGGTAGTCCAGCTCGCGCCGAGGCAGTTCATCTCATGCCGAGGTAGTTCAGCCCTTGCCGAGGTAGTCCAACGAAGGCCGAGGTAGTCCAGCAGATGCCGAGGTAGTTCATCTCGCACCGAGGTAGTCCAGCAGGCACGGGTCAGACGGCGGTGCGGCCGCGGCGGGCCTCCACGCCCACCACGGCCAGGGAGAGCAGCCCTCCGACGACGAGCGCGAGCGGCGGCAGCATCCACACGAAGACGACGCACAGGGCGGCGGCGGCAGCGAGCAGCACGGACCCGGTCAGGTCGTCCTGCGTGCGCTGCACGCCCTCGGCGAGCGTCTCGCGCGCGGTGCGCGGCCGAGCCTCGCCGCGGGCGGGGTCGACCGGCTCGGACCACGCACCGGCCGCTCGGGCCAGCACGGCGACGACGGCTGCGGCGGCGACGGCGACCACCACCGCGACGACGCTCGCGCCGGGCAGCAGGTCCGTGCGGGCGAGCTGCCAGTCCAGGGCGAGCAGGAGCGCGACGCCGACGGCGGCGAGCCCGAGCGGCCACAGGGTCCGCACCGCCGCCCACCAGTCGCGGGCGAAGCGGGCCACGCCGACGTCGTGGCCGGTCACCTGGCGGCGGACGTGCGCCACTCCCGCCGCCACGGACGGGACCGCAGTGACCAGCAGCAGGCTGCCGAGTGCGACCAGCACACCGGCGAGCACCACCTCCGCGAACAGCCCGAGGGCAGCCCCCGTGCGGGTCTCGCCGCCACCGGCCGGCCGCTTCCGCCCACCGCGGCCGGGCTCGCGCCCGGACCGTGCCGCCATGACCGCCCCCTCCGTCGTCGTGCCGCGCCCCATGATCAGCCCTTGAGGCCCTGGGTGGCGACGCCGTCGACGATGTAGCGCTGGAAGAGGATGAAGAAGATCATCACGGGCAGCAGGGCCAGGACGGCCATGGCCATCTGGGCGCCGTAGTCGGAGATCGACGTCTGGTCGACGTAGAGGCGCAGCGCGATGGGCAGCGGGTACAGGTCGGGCTTCTTCAGGTAGAGCAGGGGGCCGAGGAAGTCGTTCCAGGACCAGATGAACGCGAAGATCGAGCTGGTGATGATCGCGGGGCGCATCAGGGGCAGCATGATCGCGGTGAAGATGCGGCCGTGCCCGGCGCCGTCGATGCGGGCGGCCTCGTCGAGCTCGCGCGGCAGGTTGCGCATGAACTGCACCATGAGGAAGACGAAGAACGCCTCGCCGGCGAGGAACTTCGGCGCGAGCAGCGGGATGAACGTGTTCACCATGCCGAGCTCGTTGAACATGATGTATTGCGGGATGATCACCACGTGGAACGGCAGCAGCAACGTGCCGATCATGATCGCGAAGAACAGGCCACGGCCGGGGAAGTCGATCCGCGCGAAAGCGTAGGCGGCGACCGTGGAGGACAGGATCACCCCGATCACCGACGCGACGGCCAGGATCATCGAGTTGCCGAAGAAGGTCCAGAACCCGACGCCGCCGATGCCCGACAGGGCGGTCGCGAAGTTGTGCAGCGACAGGTGGTCCGACCAGAGGCTGATGTTGCCGATGATCTCGCTGGACGGCTTGAACGAGCTCATCAGCATCCACGCCGCGGGGTAGAGCACCACGATCGTGCACGCGACCATGAACGCGTGGAACCCGACCGACCGGGCACCCTTGCGGCGCTTCGCGGCCTGGCGCAGGCTCGTGTCGACCGGACCCTCGGGACGGGACGAGCCGGCCCCGCTGGGGATGCCCGCGGCGGCTGCCTGGTTCGACAGCGGCGGTGTCGTGATGTGCGCGCTCATCGGTTGTCTCCGGAGTAGTGGACCCAGGCGTTCGAGGTCTTGAACAGGATCGCGGTGATGACGCCGACCACGATCACCAGGACCCAGGCCATGGCCGAGGCGTACCCCATGTCGAACTGCGCGAAGCCCTTGATGTACAGGTAGAGCGTGTAGAACAGCGTCGAGTCGGCCGGGCCGCCCGTGCCGCCGGAGATGATGAACGCGGACCCGAAGACCTGGAACGCGCCGATGGTCTCCAGCAGCAGGTTGAAGAACAGCACCGGGCTCAGCATCGGGATCGTGATCCGCCAGAACTTGCGGACCGGGCCGGCGCCGTCGACGGCGGCCGCCTCGTACAGCTCGGCCGGGATCTGCTTGAGGCCCGCGAGGAAGATGACCATCGGGGCGCCGAACGTCCACACCGCCAGCAGCACGAACATCGGCATCGTCTTGGACGGGTCACCCACCCAGCCGCCGGCCGGGAAGCCGAACAGCTGCTGGATGCGGTCCACGATGCCGTCGTCGATGAACATCGCCTTCCACACGATGGCGATCGACACCGAGGCGCCGATCAGCGACGGCGCGTAGAAGATCGAGCGGTAGGCGCCCTGCCCGCGGTGCTTCATGTTCAGCACCATCGCGACCGCCAGCGCCGCCGCGAGCTTGATCGGCGTGCCCACCAGCACGTAGATCGCCGTCACCTTGGCCGACGTCCAGAACCGCGGGTCGTGGAACAGCGCCACGAAGTTGTCGAACCCCACCCACGACGGCGGGCGGAACAGGTCATAGTCCGTGAACGCCAGGTACAGCGACGCCACCATGGGGAACGCGGTCAGCACCACGAACCCCACCAGCCACGGCGACAGGAACGCGAACCCCGCACCCGCCTCGCGGCGGCGGCGGGCGCGCCCCCGTTCGGGGGACGCGTCCTGCGTCCCCCGAACGGCGCCGAGCGTGCTGCTCGTCGTCACGGCAGTCACGACTGCTTCACCGTGCTGTCGGCGAAGGAGAACCACTGCGTCACGAACTCGTCGACCGTGATGTTGCCGTACTGCAGCTCCTCGCCGAGGCGCTTGTACTCCGCCTCGATCTCGCCGAAGCCCTCGACGGGCACGGGCGCGGCCTCGGTGACGACGTCGGCCACGTCCTTCTCGTACTGCACGACCTTCTCGTCCACGGAGCCCTTCTCGAGGTTCATCGCGTCGATCTGGTCCTGGACGGCGGGCACGCCCTTGGACGTGCCGAAGATCTCGCCGACCCGCGGGTCGTTGACGAGGAAGTCGATGAGGGCCGCCGCGGCCGCCGGCTGCTTCGTCTGCGCGGACGCCGACAGCAGCATCGAGGGCTTCCAGAACTGCTGCGGGCCGTCGTCGCCGGACGGCATCGGGAGCATCTCGATGTCGTCGCCCGACTCCGCCACGTAGCCCGCGAGGAAGTTGTCCCAGGTGGCCTCGGCTGCCGACCGGTTCACGTGGAACCCGCCGAGCGGCTCGAGCTGCTTGGCCTGCTTGATCGGGAAGAACGCCTGCGCGTCACGCAGCGACTGGCCCTGGTTCAGCCACTCGGTCATCTGCGCCTCGTCGAAGTTGAGCTGGCCGTCGGCGGTGAACGGCTCCACGCCCTGCTGGACCAGCCACTGCAGGAAGAACCAGAAGGTGCCGGTGTAGTCGCCCGAGCCGTAGATGACGGGGTCCTTGCCCGCGCCGGCCTTCGAGACCTCCTCGATCCAGGAGTTGAGGTCGTCCCAGGTGTAGCCCTCGGCCGGCGGGTCGATGCCCAGGTCCTTGAGCACGTCGGCGTTGTAGAACAGCGCGAGGGTGTTGGTGCTGGTCGGCACCCCGTACTGGCTGTCGTCGACCTGCCCCGAGTCCAGCAGCGAGTCGTCGATGCCGTCCACGTCGAGGTTGACGCCCTCCTGGCCGGTGAGGTCCAGGAGCTGTCCGGTGCCGCCGTACTGGCGCAGGTAGGACAGGTCCATCTGGATCACGTCGGGCAGCGCACCGCCGGCGGCCTCGGTGGCACGGGCGGTCCAGTAGGCGTCCCAGTCCTGGAACTGGGTCTGCACCGTGATGTTGGAGTGGTCCTTCTCGAAGAGGTCCACCGCCTTCTCGTACATCTCGGCACGCGCCGGCTCGCCCCACCACGCGAGCGAGATGGTGATGTCCTCGTCGGTGCTGACCTTCTCGGCGGACCCCGGGTCCGCGGCCTCGGTCCCGCCACCGCAGGCCGTGAGGGTGAGGGCGATGGTCAGCATCGCCGCTGCCGCGCCGGCGGCCTTGCGCGTGATCCTCATGTGAGCCTCCTCGCTCGTCGATCGTCCACGATCGTCGGCGACGAGGAAGCCCCGTTGACTCCCCGCCCCGCTGCCGACTGAATCGATAAAACACGACTCGGTAAGCGTTGTCCAGCCCCGGAGTGCACCCGCTCACATCACGATCCGGCAACGAGGGTACGACGAGTCCGGCGGCGCAGCCGGACGCGGTCGTCCCGCTGCGTCGCCGAGGATTGTATCGATGCAGGTCAGCCCGCACGGATGCCCGCGCAGACGGTCCGGACGAGTATCCGCGCAGGTCCGGGGCTCGTCAGGCGGAGGCGAGCGCCGGCACCTCGCCCACGACGGCGTCCACGAGCCGGGGGTCCGTCCCGGCGCCGTCGGGCAGGAGCCCCCCGAGCGCGAGCAGCGCCCGGGCCACGTCGGCGGGCGCCGCCGCCGCAGGATCGCCGTCGCCGACCCTGGCGACGACGTCGGCGAGCTCGGCGGCGCGCGGGTCGTCGACCAGCCGACCGGCGGCAGCCTCGCGCCGCACCACCTCGCACCACGCGGCCAGGGCGAACGCCGCCCCGGCCGGCACCGTCCCGGCCGCCAGCCGGTCGACGACGATCCCGCCCCACCGGATCGGGATCTTCTGCGTCCCGTCCATCGACACCTGCAGGGTGGTGTGGCCCGTGGCGGGGTTGGCGAACCGCTCGAGCAGGGACTCGCCGTAGGCCCGCAGGTCCGCGCCGTCGGGCGGGGTCAGGGTGGGCAGCGCGTCGTCGAGCATGAACGCGCGCGCCCGCTCGTGCAGCGCGGGGTCGGTCACGGCCTCCGCCAGCGTCGCGTGCCCGGCCAGCCGCCCTGCGTACGCGAGCAGCGAGTGGGTGCCGTTCAGCATGCGCAGCTTGGCCTGCTCCCACGGCGCGACGTCGGTCGTCAGCGTCGCGCCCGCCCGCTCCCACTCGGGGCGCGGGCCGGCGAACCGGTCCTCGATCACCCACTGGCGGAACGGCTCGCCCACGACGAGGCCCTCGTCGCGCGCACCCAGCTCGCGCTCGACGGCGTCCCGCTGCGCCGGGGTGGTCGCGGGCACGATCCGGTCCACCATCGAGCACGGGAAGGTGACGTCCGTCGCGAGCCACGACCGCAGCCCGTCGCCCTCCGGCCCGGGCAGCGCCGCGGCCACGGCCGCACCGACCAGGCGTTCGAGCACGCGACCGTTGTCCACCATGTTGTCGCAGGTCAGCACCGTGATCGGACGCCGCTCCCCCGCCGCCTCGGCGGCCCTCCACCGCGCCGCGAGCCCGCGCACCAGCAGCCCGACCGCCGTCGTCCCCGCCACCACCCCCTCGCCGACCAGGGGGTTGTACACGTTCTGAGACGTCATTCCGTGCGCAACCGCCTGGTCGGCGACGTGCTCGGCGGCGAGGGCGTCCAGGTCGGCACGCACGCGTCCGACGTCGAGCCCGCCGTCGGCGTCGCGCGCGTAGCCCTTCTCCGTCACGGTGAGCGTCACGAGGTGGGTCGTGGCCTCCGCGACGGTGGCCAGCACCCGCGCGGTCTCCTCCGCGGGCCACGCGACGTCGAGCACCGACCCCACGAGGTCCAGCCGGCTCTCGTGCGTGCCTGCCGTCAGCACCGAGTACACCCCGCCCTGCGGCCGCAGCTGGTCGCGCACCGACGCCGACCGCTGCGTCACCCCCAGGATCCCCCAGCGGCGGTCGCCGGTCGCCCGGGCCGCCAGCTCGGTGAACACGGCCTGGTGGGCCCGGTGGAACGCTCCGATCCCCAGGTGCACGATGCCCACCTGCTCGGGGGTCACCGGCGCGTCGAGGCGTGCAGGGAGGGCGGAGCGGTGGAGTCGGTCAGTCGTCACGGGCTTCCTTCATGTCGGCGACCAGCATGGTCGGGGTGGCGCACCTCGGGACGACGCCGGTGCCGCCCGTGCCGAGGACGGCCCATCGGTGGCAGGTGAGTCGGTGGCAGGCGAGGCGCGGTGTCGTCATCCGGGCGGGACACCGGTGGAGTCGCGGATCACGAGCTCGGCCGGCAGCCGGTGCCGGTCGCTCGCGAGCGACGGCTCGGCGTGCCCGACGTCGAGCCACGCGAGCAGGAGGTCCACGGCGCGGCGGCCGAGCCCGGTGCGCGGCACGCGCACCGTGGTCAGCGCCGGCGCCACGAGCGTCGCGACGTCCACGTCGTCGAACCCGACGACCGACATGTCGTGGGGCACCCGCATGCCGCGCCCGCGCAGCCGGTCGATGATGCCGAGCGCCATGAGGTCGTTGAACGCCAGGACGGCGGTGACGTCCTGCGCGACGGCGTGGTCGGCGGCGGCGAGGCCGCCCGAGAAGTAGGGGCGGAACGAGCCGAGCTCGACCAGGGTGACGTCGCCCAGCCGCTCGGCCGCCGTGCGCATCCCGTCCCACCGGCGGGCGCCGGACCAGGACGTCGTCGGGCCTGCGGCCACACCCACGCGGCGGTGGCCGAGGGCGTGCAGGTGGCCCAGCACCTGCGCGACCCCGTCGGCGTCGTCGACGGCGACGGACGGCAGGTCGGGCATGTCGCGACTGACGAGGACGGCCGGCAGCCGGTCGACGGCGCGGCTCAGGACGTCGTCCTCCGCGCGCGGCGACGCCAGGACGACGCCGTCCACCCGCCGCGCGAACTGCGCGATCAGGCCGGCCTCCGCGGTCGGGTCCTCCTCGGAGTCGGCGACGAACACCGGGTAGCCGGCCGCGCGCGCCCTGGCCTGGACGCCCTTCGTCACCGAGGCGAAGTAGGGGTTCTCGAGGTCCGGCACGAGCAGCCCGATCGTGTGCGTGCGCCCGAGCCGCAGCCCGCGCGCCGTCGGGTCGGGCGTGTAGCCGAGGCGCTCGGCGGCCTCGAGCACCCGTGCGCGGGTGGCGGCCGAGACCTGCGCCGGGGCGGTGAGCGCCCGGGAGACGGTCGACACGGAGACCCCCGCAGCCCGGGCCACCTCGTGCGCGTTCGCCATCGCCGCTCCCTCGTGCGTCGTCGTCCCGGGTCAGTCTGCAAACGATCCCGGGACGCGTCAACCCCGAGATGTGAGCAGGGGTTGCGTCGTCGTAGGGCCAGACGGCACGATGGCTGCAATCGATCCCAAGGCATGCGGGTCCCCCGGGACCCGCGCCGGCCCCGACGCCGACGTCGCGGGCCGGGCCTGCCGGCCCGATGCGACGAGGAGACGTACGTGGACGAGCCCTGGACCCTGCACGCCGACCGGGCGCTGCCCGCCGACCCGGTCACGCGGCCGGTGGCCCGCGAGATCTACGCATCGGTGCGCGACCTGCCGATCGTCTCGATGCACGGCCACGTGCCCGTCGAGTGGTTCGCGGACGACACGGCGTTCGGCGACCCCGCACAGCTCGTCGTGGTGCCCGACCACTACCTCACGCGCATGCTCGTCTCCCAGGGCGAGACGCTCCCCCGCCTCGGCGTCGGCTCCACGGCCGACGAGGACGCCGAGACCGACCCACGCGAGATCTGGCGGCGCTTCTGCGCCGGGTGGAAGCACTTCCGCGGCACGCCCACCCGGTACTGGCTGGAGCACGTGCTCGTCGAGATCCTCGGCGTCACGCAGCGTCCGTCGGCAGAGACCGCGGACGCGCTCTACGACCAGGTCGCGGCCCGCATCGCCCAGCACGACTTCCGCCCCCGGGCGCTGCTGGACGCCTTCGACATCGAGACCATCGCGACCACCGACCCCGCCTGGTCCTCGCTCGACGCGCACGCCAAGCTCGCCGCGGACGGCTACGGCGAGCGCGTGCTGCCGACGTTCCGACCCGACCCGCTGCTGCACCTCGACCGCGCGACGTGGCGCGACGACGTCGTCCGCCTGGGCGCGGCCGCCGCCGTCGACGTGACGTCCTACGACCGCTACCTGGAGGCCCTGCGCACGCAGCGCGAGCGGTTCGTCGCCGCCGGGGCCCGCGCCACGGACCACGGCCACCTGTCCGCCGACACCACGCCCCTGGACGAGGCCGACGCCCGGCGCATCTTCGACAAGGCGCTCAGCGGGACGGTCACGGCAGCCGAGGCGCAGGCGTTCAGCGGGCACATGCTGTTCCAGATGGCCGCGATGTCGGCCGAGGACGGGCTCGTCATGCAGCTGCACCCGGGCGTGCTGCGCGACCACGCCAGCGCGCCGTTCGCGGCGTTCGGCCCGGACAAGGGCTACGACATCCCCGTCGTCACCGAGTTCACCCGCTCGCTGCGCCCGGTGCTCGACGCGTTCGGCCACCACCCGGGGCTGCGCCTCATCGCGTTCACGGTGGACGAGGACGTGTACTCGCGCGAGCTCGCCCCGCTGGCCGGCGTCTACCCGGCCCTGCGCCTCGGCGCCCCGTGGTGGTTCCTCGACGCGCCCGACGCCATGCGTCGGTTCCGCGAGTCCGCCACCGAGACGGCGGGCTTCTCCAACATGAGCGGCTTCGTCGACGACACCCGCGCCTTCTGCTCCATCCCCGCCCGGCACGACCTCGCCCGGCGCATCGACGCCGGCTACCTGGCACGGCTGGTCGCCGAGCACCGGCTGGACCTCGACGAGGCCCTCGACGTCGCCGCCGACCTCGCCTACCGCCTGCCCCTGGCGGCCTACGCGCGCCCCTGACGCGCGGTGGGCGGGCAGACACGACGAGCACGAGGAGTCGCGCAGTGAAGATGGGGTTCCGCTGGTACGGCGAGGGCAACGACACGGTGACGCTGGATCACATCCGGCAGATCCCCGGCGTCGAGACGGTCGTGTGGAGCCTGCACGGCAAGCAGGCGGGCGAGGTGTGGGAGCAGGAGGAGATCGACGCGGAGGTGGCGCGCATCTCCGGGCTCTCCGCCGAGGCGCGCGCACGGGGAGTCACCCGGACGCTCGACGCCGAGGTCGTGGAGTCGGTCAACGTGCACGAGTCGATCAAGCTCGGCCGCACGGTGCTGGGGCTCGGCCGCGACGAGGCGATCGAGAACTACGTGACGACGATCCGGCGGCTGGGCCGGGCCGGCGTCAAGGTGGTCTGCTACAACTTCATGCCCGTCTTCGACTGGCTGCGCACGGACCTGTGGCACCCGCTGCCCGACGGGTCCACCGCCCTGTACTTCGAGAAGGCGGTGGTCGACCGGATGACGCCCCAGACCGTCATCGCGGACATGGAGGTCGGCTCGCACGGCCTCACGCTGCCCGGGTGGGAGCCCGAGCGGCTGGCAGGCTTCGCCGAGCTCGACGCCGCCTACGTGGGCGTCACGCACGAGGACATGTACGCGAACTACCGGTACTTCCTCGACGCCGTGGTCCCCGCCTGCGAGGAGGCCGGCGTCAAGCTCGGCGTGCACCCGGACGACCCGCCGTTCGACGTCTTCGGGTGGCCTCGCGTCGTGTCCACGCCGGACGACCTGCAGCGCGTGCTGGACCTGCACCCGAGCCCGTACCACGGGCTCACGCTGTGCCTCGGCAGCTTCTCCGCCAACCCGGCCCAGGCGCCGCTGGCCGTGGACACCGTGCGCCGGTTCGTGGACCGCATCCACTTCACCCACGTGCGCAACATCAAGCACTTCCCGAACGGCGACTTCACCGAGGTGGGTCACCGCGCCTGCGAGGGCGACGTCGACACCACCGGGATCATGCAGGCGTACGCCGAGGCGGGGTACACCGGGTACGTGCGCCCGGACCACGGCCGCCACCTGTGGGACGAGAACACCACGAACAAGCCCCGGCCCGGGTACGGGCTGTACGACCGCGCGCTGGGCGTCCAGTACCTGCTGGGCGCCTGGGACGCGTTCCGGTACACCGCGCCCGGCGTGCGCGGCTGACCGTCCGTCCACCTCCGTCCGCCCACCCCCGAGGGAGCACGACCCCATGACCACCCCGGAGTCGCACGGCATCCGCCCGGCCGCCGTCCTGGACCTGCTCGACGACCTGGAGGCTCCCGGCCTCGACCCGCACGGCCTGGTCGTCGCGCGGCACGGCGTCCCCGTGGTCCGCGGCACCTGGGCGCCGTACCGCCCGGACCTGCCCGGGCTCGTGTACTCGGTGTCGAAGACGTTCACCGCGATCGCGGTGGGGCACCTCGTCGCCGACGGTGCGCTCACGGTGGACGACCTGGCCGGGTCGTTGCTGGGGCTGCCCACGGACACCGGGATCACGGTGCGCCACCTGCTCACCATGAACACCGGGCACACCGCGGAGCAGGTCGCCGACCTCGGCTTCGACTCCGCACGCCTCCTGACCGTCGTGCCGGAGCACGCCCCCGGCACCCACTTCGTGTACAACTCGTCGGCGTCGATGGTGCTGTCGTCGATCGTGACCACCCTGACCGGCGAGCGTCTGACGGACTACCTGCGCCCGCGCGTGCTGGACCCCTTGGGCGTGCAGGACCCCTGGTGGGTGGGGCACCGCGACGGCGACCGCGGCATCGACCAGGGCTGGTCAGGGCTCCACGTGACGGTCGAGGACGTCGCGCGGCTCGCGGTCGCCATGGCGGACGGCGGACGGTACGACGGCGCCCAGGTGATCCCCGCCGGCTGGCTGGCGGAGATGGGGCGGCCCTGGTCGGACAACGCGGACTCCCCTGGCGCGGACCACGACTGGGCGCGCGGCTACGGCTACCAGGTGTGGCGGAGCCGGCACGGCGTCCGCGCGGACGGCGCGTACGGGCAGTTCGGCGTGGCCGTGCCCGAGCTCGGCCTCGCGATCGGCTATCTCGGCGCGACCCGGTCGACGGACCAGGTGCTCGACGCCTTCTGGCGCTTCGCCGACCGGCTCACCGACGGGCCGCTGACCCCGGAGGACGGTGACGGCGCACGGCTGCGGGCACGGCTCGCCGCCCTGGACACGTGGCCCGGGCGCGTCGGACCCGACCCGGTCCCCACGCCGGCCGAGCGGATCTCCCCGGCGCCGTGGACCCTGCTCCCCGGCGAGCCTTCCGGGCCCTGGCAGGTCGACGTCGGCGGCCACCTCCTCACGGCGACCGCGGACGCGTGGACCACCCACGTCGTGCCCTGGCCGGACGGGTCGCTCGCCTCCGGCGGGTCCCACGCCGACCGGCCCGTGCCCGTGCCCGACCCGGTGCTCGTGCTCGCCCTGCGCGGGCGCGCCGACGACGACGGTCGCGTCCGGCTCGACGTCGTCGTCCCGACGTCGCCCCACCGCCTCGTCGCCGAGGGGCGTCCCGGCGAGCGCCTCGACCTCGCCTGGACGACGACGCCGCTGTGGCGCCCGACCCTGTCCGCCCTGGTCGTGCCCGCGACCCTGGTGCACCCGCCCACCCAGGAGCTGCCGAGGTAGTCCAAGCCCTGCCGAGGTAGTTCCAACCGCGCCGAGGTAGTCACGTCCCGGCGGATGGCGGACTACCTCGGCGCGGCTGGAACTACCTCGCGGGATCCTGAACTACCTCGGCGCGGCTGGAACTACCTCGCGGGATGGTCAACTACCTTGCGGGGTCCAGAGCTACCTCGGCAGGACGGGCGGCGCCCCCACCGGACGGTCAGCGCTGGACGCGCGCGCTGCCGCCGCCGGCGAGCTTGGCGACCTCGGCGAGGGTCGCCGTCGTCGTGTCCCCCGGGGTGGTCATGGCGAGGGCGCCGTGCGCGGCGCCGTACTCGACGGCCTCCTGCAGGGAGCCGAGCTCCATGAGCCCGTAGGCCAGGCCGGAGGCGAACGAGTCGCCGCCGCCGACGCGGTCGAAGATCTCCAGGTCGGCGCGGTGGGTCGCCTCGACGAAGCCCTCGGCGCGCGACCAGGCGACGGCGCCCCAGTCGTTGCGCGACGCCGAGCGCACGCCGCGCAGGGTGGTCGCGATGACCTGGAAGTTCGGGTACGCCTCGGCGGCCGTGCCGATCATGGTCCGGAAGGCGCCGGTGTCCAGGTCGGTGAGGTTCTCGTCGACCCCCTCGACCTCGAAGCCGAGCGACGCGGTGAAGTCCTCCTCGTTGCCGATCATGACGTCGACGTGCTGCGCCAGACGGCGGTTGACCTCGCGGGCGCGCTCGACGCCCCCGATGCCCTTCCAGAGCGACGGGCGGTAGTTGAGGTCGTACGACACGACCGTGCCGTGCTTCTTGGCGGCCCTCATGGCCGCCTCGGCGACGTCCGCGGCGGACTCCGACAGCGCCGCGAAGATGCCGCCCGTGTGCAGCCAGCGGACGCCGGACCCGAACAGCGCGTCCCAGTCCACGTCCTCCGGCTTCAGCTGCGAGACGGCGGTGTTGCCACGGTCGCTCACGCCGACGGCGCCGCGCACGCCGAAGCCGCGCTCCGTGAAGTTGAGGCCGTTGCGCACGGTGCGGCCGATGCCGTCGTACTCGCGCCACTGCACCCAGGACGTGTCGAGCCCGCCGGTGAGCATGAAGTCCTCGACGAGGCGGCCGACCTCGTTGTCCGCGAGCGCCGTGACGATCGCGCCGCGCAGGCCGAACGCCCGGCGTAGGCCGCGGGCAACGTTGTACTCGCCGCCGCCCTCCCAGACGTCGAACGAGCGCGTGGTGCGCACGCGGCGGTCGCCCGGGTCGAGACGCAGCATGACCTCGCCCAGCGCGACGACGTCGTACCGGCACTCGGCCGCGGGGCGGGTGGTGAGGGACGGGTTCGTCATCAGGACTCCTTGCTGGTCGGCTGGGCGAGGGCGACGGCCTCGGCGGTGCGGCGGGTGATCTCGGCCCAGTCGCCGGCGGACACGAGCGACTTCTCGACCATCCACGACCCGCCGACGGCGAGCACGGGGGCGAGCCCGAGGTAGTCGTCGAGGTTCGCGGCGCTCACGCCGCCGGTGGGCACGAAGCGCAGGCCGGGGAACGGTGCGGAGAACGCCTTGATCGCGGCGGGGCCGCCCACGACGGAGGCGGGGAACAGCTTGACGACGTCGAGCCCGAGCTCGAGGGCGGCCATGATCTCGCTGGGGGTGGCGACGCCGGGCAGGACGGGCACGCCGTGCTCCTGCGCCCGGCGCACGACGGCCGCGGACAGGCCGGGCGACACGATGTAGCGCGCGCCGGCGTCGACGACGGCGTCGACCTGGTCGACGGTGGTGACGGTGCCGGCTCCGACGACGACGTCGGGCTGGGTGCGCGCGACGGCGCGGATCGCGTCGATCCCGCCCGCGGTGCGCAGGGTGATCTCGGCGACGGGCAGGCCGCCGGCGACGAGCGCGTCGGCGAGGCGCGCTCCCTCGTCCGCGCCGTCGACCACGACGACGGGCACGAGTCGGTGGGCTCCGAGTGCGGCGACGACGTCGCCTGCGGCCGCCGGGGTCGGGGTGTCGGGGGAAGACATCGGTGCTCCGTTTCGCTATGGTGAACGCCTGTTGTTCACTACGGAACACCATAACCGACAAGACCCGCACCGTGGAGCACCGACATGACCGACCCCAGCCCGCTCGGCAGCGTGGACAAGGCCCTGCTCACGCTCGACGCGCTCGCCCGCGCAGGCGCCCGCGGCGCCGCGCTGGCGGACCTCGCCGCCGAGGTCGGTGCCAACAAGTCGACGCTGCATCGCACCCTCGCCGCGCTGCGGCACCGCGGCTACGCCGACCAGGGCCCCGACGGCTCCTACACCCTGGGGCCCGCCGTGCTGTCCCTCGGCGCCGCCTACCTCGCCGAGGACAACCTGCCCGGACTGCTCCGCCCGGCGCTCGAGGCGCTGCGCGACGACGTGGACGAGCTGGTGCACCTCGGCACCCTCGCCGGCCAGGAGGTCGTCTACCTCGACAAGGTGGAGCCGCAACGCCCCCTGCGCGTGTGGTCCGCCGTCGGACGACGCATCCCCGCGGCCACGAGCGCCCTCGGCCGCGCGCTGCTCGCCGCCGCCCGGCCGGACGACGCCGAGGTGGACCGGTATGCCGCGGCAGGCCCCGCCGGCGCCGACCCGGTGGCCGCCGACCGGCTGCGCACCGCCCTCGACGACGCGCGCGCCCACGGGTTCGCCGCCGAGACCGAGGAGAACGAGCCGGGCATCGCGTGCGTCGCGGTCGCCCTGCTGCGCGGCGGCCGGCCCGTCGGGGCCGTGAGCATCACGGCCCCGGTCGAGCGCATGACCGGCCCCGCCCGCGACGCCCGCGTCGCCGCGTTGCGCGACCTCCTGCCGTCGGTCCTCCCGACCGGCCTGACCGTCCCGGCCGTCCCGGCCTGACGTGGGGCGCGGCCGGGCCCCCGTTCGGGCACGATGGGCGCCATGAGCACCCGCACCCCGCGCGACATCCTGTTCATCGGCGGCACCGGCGTGATCAGCGCCGCGAGCGTCGCCCGCGCCGTCCGGCTCGGCCACCGGGTCACGGTCCTCAACCGGGGGACGTCGACCGCACGGCCCCTGCCGTCGGAGGTCGAGACGCTCGTGGCGGACGTGCGCGACGACGACGCCGTGGACGCCGCGCTCGCGGGCCGCGAGTTCGACGTCGTCGCCCAGTTCCTCGCCTTCGGTGCGGACCACGTGGCGCACGACGTCGAGCGGTTCGCGGGGCGCACCGGGCAGTACGTCTTCGTCTCCTCCGCCTCGGCGTACCAGAAGCCGCCCGCACGCCTCCCCGTGACGGAGTCCACCCCGCTGCGCAACCCGTTCTGGCAGTACTCGCGCGACAAGATCGCGTGCGAGGACGTGCTCGTGCGCGCGTCGCGGGACCACGGGTTCCCCGCGACGATCGTGCGCCCGTCGCACACCTACGACCGCACCCTCCTGCCCACCACCGGTGGCTGGACCGACGTCGCGCGCCTGCGGGCGGGGCGGCCCGTCGTCGTGCACGGCGACGGGACCTCCCTGTGGACGCTCACGCACACCGACGACTTCGCGGTCGGGTTCGTCGGGCTGCTCGGCCATCCGGGTGCGGTGGGCGACACCTTCCAGATCATGGGCACGCACGCCCCGTCCTGGGACCAGGTCTACCGGTGGCTCGCGGCGGCGGCCGGCGTCGACGAGCCCGAGCTCGTGCACGTCGCGTCGGAGACGATCGCGCGCGCCCTGCCCGACGTCGGGCCTGGCCTGCTCGGCGACAAGGCGCACACCATGCTGTTCGACTGCGCCAAGCTCCAGGCCCTCGTGCCCGAGTTCGGCACCACGATCACCTACGACCAGGCCGCCGTCGAGCAGATCGCCTGGTACGACGCGCACCCCGAGGCGCAACAGGTCGACGACGCGCTCGACGCCGCCTTCGACCGGCTCGTCGCGCACGCGCGGTCCGTCTGAGCGGGGCCGCGTACGGGCCACGTACCCTGCCGAGGTGACCCGCTCCCCCGCCCCGCTCGTCCTGCTCGACCTCGACGGCACGCTCACCGACTCCGCCCCCGGCATCGTGGCGGGCATCCGGCACGCGTACGGCGTGCTCGGCCTGCCCGTGCCCGACGACGCCACGCTCCGCTCGTTCGTCGGCCCGCCGATCACGGCGTCCTTCGCCGCGCACGGCGTCCCCGCCGACCGGGTGGAGGAGGCCGTGCGGGCCTACCGCGACGTCTTCGCCGCCGGCGGCATGTACGACAACCGGGTGTTCGACGGCGTCCCGGACGTGCTGCGTGCCCTCCGGGCGGCCGGCTGCACCCTGGCCGTGGCGACCTCCAAGCCGGAGGTCTACGCGAGGCCGATCTGCGACCGCTTCGGGCTGACGGAGCTGGTCGACGGCGTGTTCGGCGCTCCGCTCGACGAGGGCACCTCGACGAAGGCCGACGTCATCGCGAAGGCGCTCGCCACGCTCGGGCGCACGTCGCCCGTGGACCCCGCCGACGGTCCCGTCCTCATGGTGGGCGACCGCGAGCACGACGTGCACGGTGCCGCCGAGCACGGCATCCGCTGCCTGGGCGTCACCTGGGGCTATGCGGCACCCGGAGAGCTCGAGGAGGCCGGCGCCGTCGCGCTGGTCGACGCCGTGCCCGACCTGGCCGGCGCCGTCCTCACGCAGCTCGCCGCCTGACCCCGACCTGTCAGAACCACGCCCCGCCATACCCGCTCCTGGTTCTGACAACTCCAGGACGCTCCGAGCTGTCAGAACCAGGACCTGCCATACCCCGCCGTGGTTCTGACAGCTTCCGGCGGCGGCAGCGCACATGCGACGAGGGCCCCGGATCCTGGTGGATCCGGGGCCCTCGTCGTCGACCGCCAGGTCAGCGGGTCAGCGTCACTCCGCGCCGGCCTGCATCTGGCCCGTCGGGGGCAGGTCGTGCACCGAGACGCCGGTGGGGGCGTCGAGCGCCGCCGTCGCGCCGACCGAGACCGGCCCACGCTCGTGCTCGCTCTTCGGCATCCCGCGGAACGTGAACTCGCCGAGGATGCCCTCGCCCTCGCCGTCGACCAGCACGAGGTCGCCCGCCTTGAGCTCGCCGAACAGGATCTTCTCGGACAGGGTGTCCTCGATCTCCCGCTGGATCGCCCGCTTCAGCGGACGGGCGCCGAGCACCGGGTCGTAACCCTTCTCCGCCAGCAGGTTCTTCGCGGCGGGCGTGAGCTCGATCGCCATGTCGCGGTCGCGCAGACGCTTGTCCAGCTTGGCGATCTCCAGGTCGACGATCTCGATGATCTCGTCCTGCGAGAGCTGCGGGAAGACCACCACGTCGTCGACGCGGTTGAGGAACTCGGGCCGGAAGTGCTGCTTGAGCTCCTCGTTGACCTTCGCCTTCATGCGCTCGTACGAGGTCACCAGGTCGCCGCCGGCGTTGAAGCCGGTCTGGACGCCCTTGGCGATATCCCGCGTGCCGAGGTTCGTGGTCATGATGATCACGGTGTTCTTGAAGTCGACCACCCGGCCCTGCGAGTCGGTCAGGCGACCGTCCTCGAGCACCTGCAGCAGCGAGTTGAAGATGTCCGCGTGCGCCTTCTCGACCTCGTCGAACAGGACGACCGAGAACGGCTTGCGACGCACCTTCTCCGTGAGCTGCCCACCCTCGTCGTAGCCGACGTACCCGGGGGGCGAGCCGAACAGCCGCGACACGGTGTGCTTCTCCGAGAACTCGGACATGTCGAGCTGGATGAGCGCGTCCTCGTCCCCGAACAGGAACTCGGCGAGCGCCTTGGCCAGCTCCGTCTTCCCGACGCCCGTGGGGCCGGCGAAGATGAACGAGCCACCGGGGCGCTTCGGGTCCTTGAGCCCGGCGCGCGTGCGACGGATCGCCTGCGACAGCGCCTTGATCGCCGTGTTCTGGCCGACGACCCGCTTGTGCAGCTCGTCCTCCATGTGCAGGAGCTTGCTGGACTCCTCCTCGGTGAGCTTGACGACCGGGATGCCGGTCGACATCGCCAGCACCTCGGCGATGAGCTCGTCGTCGACCTCCGCGACGGAGTCGAGGTCGCCCGACTTCCAGGCCTTCTCCTTGTCGGCCCGCTGCGCGGTGAGCTGCTTCTCCTTGTCGCGCAGCCCGGCGGCCTTCTCGAAGTCCTGCTCGTCGATCGCCGACTCCTTGTCGCGGCGAGCCTCGGCGATCTGCTCGTCCAGGGCCTTGAGCTCCGGGGGCGCCGTCATGCGGCGGATGCGCAGCCGCGCGCCCGCCTCGTCGATCAGGTCGATCGCCTTGTCCGGCAGGTACCGGTCGTTGATGTACCGGTCGGCGAGCTGCGCGGCGGAGACCAGCGCGGAGTCCGTGATGGACACGCGGTGGTGCGCCTCGTAGCGGTCGCGCAGGCCCTTGAGGATCTCGATGGCGTGCTCGAGCGACGGCTCGTTGACCTGGATCGGCTGGAAGCGGCGCTCCAGGGCCGGGTCCTTCTCGACGTACTTGCGGTACTCGTCGAGCGTGGTCGCGCCGATGGTCTGCAGCTCGCCACGGGCCAGCATCGGCTTGAGGATGCTCGCCGCGTCGATCGCGCCCTCGGCGGCCCCCGCCCCGACGAGCGTGTGGATCTCGTCGATGAACAGGATGATGTCGCCGCGGGTCCGGATCTCCTTGAGCACCTTCTTCAGGCGCTCCTCGAAGTCACCGCGGTACCGGGAACCGGCGACCAGGGCGCCGAGGTCCAGCGTGTAGAGCTGCTTGTCCTTCAGCGTCTCGGGCACGTCGCCGCGCACGATGTCCTGGGCGAGGCCCTCGACGACGGCCGTCTTGCCGACGCCCGGCTCACCGATCAGCACGGGGTTGTTCTTGGTGCGGCGGCTCAGCACCTGCATCACGCGCTCGATCTCCGTCGAGCGGCCGATGACCGGGTCGAGCTTGCCCTCGCGTGCGGCCTGGGTGAGGTTGCGGCCGAACTGGTCGAGGACGGCGGAGCCGGACGGCTGCCCCTCCTGCGGGCCGCCGGCGGCCACGGGCTCCTTGCCCTGGTAGCCGCTCAGCAGCTGGATGACCTGCTGGCGCACCTTGTTCAGGTCGGCACCCATCTTGGTGAGCACCTGGGCCGCGACGCCCTCACCCTCACGGATGAGGCCGAGCAGGATGTGCTCGGTGCCGATGTAGTTGTGCCCGAGCTGCAGCGCCTCGCGGAGCGACAGCTCCAGCACCTTCTTGGCGCGCGGCGTGAACGGGATGTGCCCGCTCGGGGCCTGCTGGCCCTCACCGATGATCTCGGTGACCTGCGTGCGGACGCCGTCGAGCGAGATCCCCAGCGACTCCAGGGCCTTCGCGGCGACGCCCTCACCCTCGTGGATGAGACCGAGCAGGATGTGCTCGGTGCCGATGTAGTTGTGGTTGAGCATCCTTGCCTCTTCCTGAGCAAGGACGACCACCCGACGGGCTCGGTCGGTGAATCTCTCGAACATCTGCTGCTCCCTCACGAGCGGCGTTACCTGCACCCCGTCGGAATGACGGCTACAGCCTGACCGCTACGACTCTATGCGCTCCCAACTCGCCGACCCCCCTCGGTAAGCCCATGTTCGCCAGGGGCGTGACGGCGTGCCGCGTTGCCAGCCGGGGGCAGGGCGTCCACGCTCGGAGAAAGGTGGCCGTGGCCGACCAAGGGGGTACCGATGGACGAGATCGAGCAGCAGCCAGGGACGTCGGGAGCCCGGGGCCCTCGGGCCTGGAACGGGGACGACGCCCGCCTGGCCCGGTTCTCCGGCGTCGTGGGCGAGGTGCGCGACCCGCTCACCTGGGGTCTCGACCTGGAGGACGAGTCGCTCACCGGGCTTGCCGACACCGACGACCCGACCTGCGAGCGCTTCGTGCGCGCCTACCGCTCCTTCACCGGCGAGGCCCTCGAGGTCGAGACCTTGCGCGGCCCGGTCCCGGACGACGACGTCGAGGACGTCGTGCGCGCGGCGTGCAGCGGCGCGCTCGCCGCTCCCCTGCACGCCGACATCGCCGCGCCCGTGGACGCCGACCCGACCGACGCCCCCGGCGGCCCCGCCGGTGGGACGCCGGACTTCGCCGACTCCTTCCAGGACTACCGCAGCGCCATGCGCGCCCTCGTCGCCGAGGTCGACAAGGCACCGCTGCGCACGGGCACGTTCGCCGTCGACGGCGCGGACACCCCGTGCGTCCGCGTCACGGCCCGCGAGACCGCCGCCGTGTACGTCGCGGCAGCCGACCGGGCCCTCGTCATCACCGGACCGCAGGACCTCGTCGACCTGGTGGAGGTCGTGACGCAGCCCGTGGACGACCTGCTCACCGGGCAGCAGGGCCCCCGCCGGCCCGCCGACGACGCACCACCGCCCGCCGAGGACTGACGCGCACGGACGACCGCGCACGGCCGACCACGCACGACCGGCCGCCCGGTCACGACGCGGGTGCGTGATCGATGCCGCAGAGCCCCGCCCTGACGCGCCGCAGGGCCGGACCTATCCTGCAACCGAGGGCGCGTCGTCCCGCGACGGGCGGCGCCACGCGACGAGAGAGTCGGGGTGACCGATGCGCGGAATCGTGGTCGGGGTGAACGGGTCGGCGGAGTCGGACGAGGCCCTGGACTGGGCGATGGGCGAGGCCGCGTCGGCGTCCGTGCCGCTCACGGTCGTGATGGTCGCCGCCGGGGCGGGCAAGGGCGCGGACGCCGCGGCGCACGAGGTGGCGCTCGCTCCCGTGCGCGCGGAGGCGCAGGGGATGCTCGACGCGGCCCGTGCCCGCACCGGCCTCGACGTGGAGGGGTCCGTGGTCGCCGCGCCGGGCCCGGCCGCCGACGCGCTGCTCGAGCTCGGCGCGGACGCCGACATGCTGGTCCTCGGCCGGCGACGCCGCGGCCGGCTCGGCCGCGCGGTGCTCGGCTCGGTGTCGACGACGGTCGTCGAGCATGCCCGCGTGCCCGTCACCGTCGTGCGCCACGGCGACCCGGACGGCGCTCCCGAGGACGGGACGGAGACCGAGGGCGACACGCCGCGCATCGTCGTCGGCGTCGACACGTCGGCCCCCAGCGTGGCCGCGCTGAAGCACGCGTGCGAGGTCGCGGCGCGCACCGGCGCGTCGGTCGACGCGATCTTCGCGTGGCAGATCACCACCCTGGCGCCGCTGCCCGGCTCGTGGGGCTGGGCCCCACCGATCGACGACTACGAGAAGTTCGCCGCGGAGTCGCTCGCCGAGGCGGTCCGTGCCGCCGGTGCGACGCTCCCGCCTGAACGCCTGGTGCGGCGCGTCGTGCACGGGCAGGCGGCCAAGCAGCTCGTGCTCGCCGCGCAGGGTGCTGAGCGTCTGGTCGTCGGGGCGCGCGGTCTCGGCGGCTTCGACCGGCTCCTGCTCGGGTCCGTGAGCCGTCAGGTGCTCGACTTCGGCCCCTGCCCCGTCACCGTGGTGCGCGGCTGAACGACGGAGACACAGCGCGCCAGCGAGGAGCGCCGTCGTGCCGAACAGGTGGTTACGCACGTTCTGAGCGTTCAGAACGTGCGCAACCACCTGTTCGGCGCTCGACGGCGGTTGGGGACGGCGCGGGTGGGGCGGCGTGGGTGGGGACGGCGCAGGTCAGGAGCGCGTGGCCCACGCGGCGAGCGTGAGGGCGACGACGTCCTCCGCGAGCGCCGCGGGCAGGTCGGGCCAGCCGCGTTTCGCGAAGGCCGCTCGCCAGGCGGCACCCGCGCCCGTCCCGACGACGCCTCCCGCGGCTCCCGCCAGACCGGCCGCGATCGTGGACCCGGCGGTCGCGTGGTGGCGGACGGCGAGCAGCAGGCCGCCTGCGGCCCCGCTCCCGGCTCGGACGTTCGGTCCCGGCGGGTCGAGCCGGCTGGGCGTGGCGGGCAGCTTGTCGCCCACGATCTCCCCGGCGACGGCGAGCCCGCCGACGAGGCGCAGCGCCCCGGCGGGGCGGCGCAGACCGTGGGTGGGCGCCCGGTGGGCGGGGGCCGGGCCGAGCAGCGGGGCAGCGACACCGAGCGTCGCGCGGGACCCCGCGGCGAGGCCCAGCGCCAGGGCGCGGACGACGAGCGGTGCGGTCATGGGCCCACCCTGGCACTGGTACGCCGATTCCGCCGACGGAGATCGGGCCCTGCCGGACCCGATCTCCCTCCCGGGTGCCGCGCGCGTCGGCGCGATTGCGTCAGCGGGCCTCGGCGAGAAGCGCGGGCGAGGCGCCGTCCGACAGCGCATGACGCCGGTCGTCGCGCATGAGGACGCTGGCCACGACGGTCACGACGACCACGACGGCGCCCATCACGAGGTACGAGTGACCGAAACCGATCGCGTCGTACGCCGCGCCGAACGCCCAGGAGAAGATGACGATGCCGATCTGCTTCGCCATGTTGAAACCGAGCATGTAAGCGGTGGCGGAGATCCGGACGTCGAACATGCGCGTCAGGTACTTCATCACCGAGATGAGCATCAGCGGCATCTCGATGGCCGCGAGCAGGCGCCAGACGATGAGCATCTCCGTCGAGGTGAAGAACGCGGAGCCCAGGACGCGGACCACGAGGACGAGCCCGAAGAGCAGCAGGCCGTTCTTGGCCCCGATGCGGTTGATGAGGAACGGCGTCACGATCATGACGAGCGCCTCGGCGAGGATCTGCACGAAGACGACGCGCGAGAACAGCACCTGCGAGTCGATGCCGCCGGTCACGAACTGCGCGAAGTAGTTCGGGAACTGCTGGTCGAAGACGTCGTAGAGGGCCGCCGTGCCGAACATCAGGACCATGAAGCCGACGAACGAACGGTTCCGGAGCAGCTCCTTGACCGTGCTGAGCGACACCTTCGTGCGGGACTCGCCGGTGGCGTCTCCGCTCACGGCCGCGTACCCGGGCTCCCCGGGCTTCGGCGTGCGTGCCACGAGGAGCAGCACCCCGAGCACGATCGCGGAGAAGGTGCCGGCCCACCAGATGTTGTCCGGGTTGGACGCCCAGATGAACCCGCCGACGAGCGAAGCGGTGGCGCCCGCGACCGAGCCGAAGAGGCGCACGTGCCCGTACTCGAAGCCGTTGGCGCGCGCGTTGCGCTCGTTGAACGTCTCGACGATCCCGACGCCGGCGTTGAGGGTCAGGGACAGGAACACACCGCCGACGACGGCGCCGAGCACCTGGTTCGCGTTGACGATCGGGGTGAAGACGAACGCGAAGAAAGGCCCCATCATGGCGCCGACGAGCACGACGAACGCGAAGAGGTTCTTGCGGAAGCCCAGCTTGTCCTGGATGAAGCCGTAGAACGGCTGGAGGCAGAAGGCCGTGAACGCCATCACCGAGTTGAGGAGGCCGATGTTGCCGTGCGACATCCCGGCCTCGGTCTCCAGCCAGCGGCTGAGGAACGTGAACGCGAGCTGCCAGATGGCGAAGTAGAAGAAGAACAGGCCGCCGAAGTTCCAGAACGCGGGCTTGCGCAGCGAGTCGCGGGCGCGGGGCTTGGCGACGCCGTCGTCCGGGGTGGTGGCCGTGGTGGTGGTGCTCATCAGAATGCTCCGTCGGCGGGAAGGATCTCGGTGGAGGTGGGGACCGGGCGGGTGTCGGGGACGGGCGTGCCCCACACGGGGTTCCCGTCGGCGTCGAAGGGCAGCACCTGCGCGCGGGCGTGCCGGTTCGGGTCCCGCAGCGGGTCGCCGGTGATCTCGGTGTAGGTGCGGGCGTGGTAGACGAGCACGGCGTCGCCGTCGGGCGTCTGGGTGAACGAGTTGTGGCCCGGTCCGTACTGGCCGGCGGCCGGGTCGCTCACGAAGACGGGGTCGGCGCTCTTGGTCCACGACGCCGGGTCGAGGAGGTCGGCGCCCGCGTCGGCGGTGAGCAGGCCCATCGCGTAGTCGATGCCGGTGGCGGCACCGGAGTACGTGAGGAAGACGCGGCCGTCGCGCACGAGGACGGACGGGCCCTCGTTGACCCAGAAGCCGCTCGTCTCCCAGTCGTACTCGGGGCGCGTGAGCTCGACGGCGGGCGTCGCGAGGGTCCACGGGTTCGCCATGCGGGCGATGTAGAGGTTGGAGTGGCCCTTGACGTCCGGGTGCTGCTGCGCCCACACGAGGTACTGCGCGCCGTCGAGGGTGAAGCTCGTGGCGTCCAGCGCGAACGACTCCCAGCCGGTGTCGACCTGGCCGCGCTCCACCCACTCCCCCTCGAACGGGTCGTCGGCGGTGTTCTCCAGGACGAAGACGCGGTGGTTGAAGGTGTCGTCGGTGCCCGGCACGTCGACGGTGACCGACTCGTCGGGGGCGGCGGCGTAGTAGACGTACCACGCGCCGTCGACGCGGTGGATCTCGGGCGCCCAGATGAGGTGGGACTGCGGGCCGTCGGCGTGCCGCTCCCAGATGGTGACCTCGTCGGCCGCCTGCAGGTCTTCCAGCCGCTCGGCCCGGCGGAGCACGATGCGGTCGTACTGCGGATGGGATCCCGTGAAGTAATAGGTGCCCTCGTGCCGGAGCACGCACGGGTCGGCGCGCTGCAGCACGATCGGGTTGACCGTGACCTGGTCCGTCATTGGCTGTCTCATCCTCCGGTGTCCTGCACTGGTCCGGCGTCGGCTCAGCGGGCGCTGCTCCACAAAGAATGTAAACGATGTAAACGGACTGTTGCGGAGACGTCCGAACCTCCGAGAGCGAGATCGGCGCGATGACCTGGGGGAAGGTGGCGACAGTGTGACGAGGACCACGTCGGGACGACGGGCCGGTCGACGGTCAGGGCGTGACGACGAGCCCGAGCGCCTCGGCGACGACGACCGCCTGAGCCGGGTCGACCACGGCACCGGACAGTTGTGCCGATCGCGGGTCCAGCGCCGACAGGTCGCTGCCGCGCAGGACGGCGCCGCTCAGGTCGACGTCGCCCAGCTCCGCTCCCGACAGGTCGACGCCCAGCACGGAGGCGCCGGACAGGCGCGCGCCGTCGAGGTCGGCCTCCCGCATCCGCAGGCCCTCGAGGTGCACGCCGTCGAGCGCCGCCCGTCGCAGCGAGACGAACGACCAGTCGCCGCGCTCCGCGCGCAGCAGGTCGAACCGGCAGTCGTCGAACCGCGAGCCGACGAGCTTGCACCGCTCGAACCGCGCGTCGAACAGGTTCGCCCGGCCGAACGTGCAGCCCGTGAACGCGCACTCCGTCCACACCGACGCGTTGAACCGCACCCCCCGGAACGTGCACCGGTCGAACGTCGCGCCGGTGGCGGTCGCCTCGGTGAGGTCCACCTCCACCAGCTCGACGTCCTGGAGCACCAGCCCTGACAGGTCCCTGCCGTACCAGTCCTCCCCCCGGACCGTGCTGCCCGGCTCGACGTCGCCCGGTCCGATGCCGTCCGCCTCGATGTCGCTCACCCCCCGGACGCTAGCCGGGACCGCGGACACCCGCCGTCGTCGTCCCGAAGCCGCTCGTCGGCGAGGCGCCTACAGGGCGGCCGAGGTAGGCCACCCCACCGCGAGGTAGTTCAACCCCCAGTGAGGTAGTTCAACCCTCGGTGAGGTAGTCCCTCCGGGACGAAGGAGGTGAAACCCTCCGCGCAGCAGGACGGCAACCTCCCTCACACCGGACAAACTTCGGAAGAGGGCCCACTACCTCGCCCGTTGTGGAACTACCTCGGCGCGCCCCCTACTACCTCGCCGCGGTGCGCACTACCTCGCCGCGGTGCGCACTACCTCGCCGCGGTGCGCACTACCTCGGCACGCCCCCGACTACCTCGGCACGCCCCCTGCTACCTCGCCGCGCTGCGCACTACCTCGCCGCGTTGCGTACTACCTCGGCAGGGCTCGTGCTACCTCGCCGCAGGACGCAGCGGGGCGGGGGACACTGGTCTCGTGCCAGAGACGACGACGCCCCGGTCGACGCCGCCGCGCGGCCTCATCCTGACTCCCGGCGCGGGCGCGAGCCGCGACCACCACACGCTCGTCGCGGTGGAGGAGCGGCTCGCGGAGCTGGACCCGCCGCTGCCGGTCGAGCGGGTCGACTTCCCCTACCGGCTGGCGGGCAAGCGGATGCCGGACCGGCCGCCGGTGGCGGTCGCGCACCTGCGCGCGGAGGCGGAGCGGTTCGCCGCCGCGCTCGGCGTGGGCACGGACCGGCTGCTGCTGGGCGGGCGGTCGTACGGCGGGCGGATGTGCTCGATGGCGGTGGCCGAGGGGCTGCCCGCCGCAGGTCTGGTGCTCCTCAGCTACCCCCTGCACCCGCCGGGCAAGCCGGAGAAGCTGCGCGTCGAGCACCTGCCGCAGCTCGAGGTGCCGGTGCTGCTCGTCTCGGGCGACCGCGACCCGTTCGGCACCCCCGCCGAGCTGGCCGAGCACGCCGCGACGATCCCCGGGCCCGTCACGACGGTCATCCTGCCCGGCGCGCACGACCTGCGCGGCAAGGACGCCGACGTCGCGGCCGCGGTCGCGGACTGGGCGAGCGCCCCCTGACGCGCTGCCCGGCGGCTCAGCGGCCGCCGGCGGGCCGCTCGGGGTAGTCGGCCGGCTTCTTGCCCAGCTCGACGGCGAGCTCGTGGCGGCCGGCGAGGATGTCGGGCCGTTCCTCGTCGCGCTGGCGCAGCGCGTCGGCCTGCAGGTCGGGCGACAGGTGGTCCCAGTACAGGGTGCCGTCCAGGTGCTGCGCCTCGTGGATGAACGCGCGGGCCAGGAACCCGCTGCCGGAGAGCTGCACCGGCCCGCCGTGCTGGTCGACGCCCCGCACGGTCGCAGCACCCGGCCGCTCCAGCGGCTCGTACGCGCCCGGCACGGACAGGCACCCTTCGTCCTCGGTCTCGGGCTCCGCCTCGGTGTCGACCTCGAGCACCGGGTTCACGACGTGCCCCACGTGCCGGTCGCCGCTCTCGTCGGTGACGTCGTAGACGAACAGGCGCAGCCCGACGCCGACCTGCGGGGCTGCGAGGCCCACGCCCTCGGCGTTCTCCATCGTGGCGAACATGTCGTCGATCAGGCGCGCGAGCTCCGGCGTCGAGAACTCCTCGACCGTCGCGGCCGGGGCGTGCAGCACGGGCTCCCCGATCTCGGTGATCCGCAGCACCCGGCCGCGCGCGGCCTCGGGCGCCTGAGCGGGGTACGGGTCGACCGGCTCGCCCAGCAGGTACGTGGTGGGCCGACGACGACCGAAGCTCCAAGCCATGCCGCCGAGCCTATTTCAGGTCGGGGGGCACCCGCGCCGGCCGTGGGCGGCGAGGGGCGAGCACCGGGCGCGGGCGCGATCCTGGCGGTGCCGCCGCCGTCGACCCCCGGAGGAACCCGTGGCCCGCCCCACCGACCGTCCCGGCGCCGGGCGCTGGGTGCCCGGCGACGCGCCCGACGTCGGCCGGCTCGCCCGCGCGGCGCGGGAGTGCCGGGGGTGCGAGCTGTGGCACGACGCCACCCAGATCGTGTTCTCGTCCGGCCCGCCCGACGCGGCGCTCGTGCTGGTGGGCGAGCAGCCCGGCGACCGCGAGGACCGGGAGGGCGAGCCGTTCGTCGGACCCGCCGGCCGGGTCCTCGAGGACGCGCTCGAGGCCGCCGGGATCGACGTGGGCACCGTCTACCTGACCAACGCGGTCAAGCACTTCCGGCACGTCGAGCTGCCCGAGCGCGGCCGGCGCCGGCTGCACAAGACCCCGGCCGTCGCGCACGTGCGCGCCTGCCTGCCGTGGCTCGAGGCGGAGCTGGCCGCCGTCCGCCCGCGCGTCGTCGTCGCCCTCGGCTCGACGGCGGCCCGCGCGGTGCTGGGCCGGCCGGCCCGGGTCGGCGAGCTGCGCGGTCGTGTCCTGGACGCGCCGGAGGACGGTGCGGCCGTCGTCGTGACCACCCACCCGTCGGCGCTGCTGCGCCTGCGGGACCGGTCCGGCTGGGACGAGGCCTTCGCCGCCCTGGTCGCGGACCTCGCGACCGCCGCGCGGGCGGCTCGTGACACCTGACCGCGGGGCACCCTGAGCGCATGTCATACCGCAGGGGGACCCGCGACGACCGCGGATCCGCTCCTGGTCCGACGCGCCGGGCCGCGGCTGGGCGCGAGGGTGGTGACATGACACCTCTGCTGAGCGCGCGCGGCCTGACGATGCAGTACCCCGGCGGGGTCACGCCCGCCCTCGACGCGGTGGACCTCGACATCGCCGCGGGCGAGTCGGTCGCCGTCATGGGCGCCTCCGGCTCCGGGAAGACGACGCTGCTGCACTGCCTCGCCGGCATCCTGCGGCCGACGGGCGGCTCGGTGACGTTCGCGTCCGCCGGCGGCCCGGTGCGGGTCGAGTCGCTCGACGACGCGGGCCGCTCCCGGCTGCGGCGCGAAGAGCTCGGGTTCGTCTTCCAGCAGGGGCTGCTGCTCGACGAGCTGACGGCGCTGGAGAACGTGGCCGTGGCCCGCATGCTGGGCGGGGTGCCGCGCGGCCAGGCCGAGGCGGAGGCCGCGCAGTGGCTCCAGTACCTGGGTCTGGCCGGGCTGGAGCAGCGACGGCTGGGCGAGCTGTCCGGCGGGCAGGCGCAGCGCGTCGCGATCGCGCGCGCCCAGGTCACCGGCGCCCGCCTCATCTTCGCGGACGAGCCCACCGGGGCGCTCGACTCGGCCACGTCGGTCGAGGTCCTCGACCTGCTGCTCTCGGCCACGCAGGCCGGCCGCACCCTCGTCGTCGTCACGCACGACGCCGACGTCGCGCGCCGCTGCGCCCGCACCGTCGTGCTGCGCGACGGGCGCGTCGTCTCGGACACGGGCTCCCCTGCCGCCGCCCCGGCGGACGCCACCGAGGTCGCCCGATGACCGCCGCCCCCGCCGTCCCCGGTGCCCGCGCGGCAGGCCCGTTCACCACGGCGGTCCACCTCGCGCCCCTGTTCGCGCGCCGCCGCGACGGCGACCGCCTCGCGACCGCGCTGCCCGTGGTGAGCTTCGCCGTCGTCACCGCCCTGCTGCTCATCGTGCTGGGCGGCGCGCAGGCGTTCTTCGGCTGGCACGACGAGCTCGCCTCGACGTACGCGACGCTCGCCGTCATCGCCGTCGTGCTGCTCCTCGTGCCGCTGGCCACCGTCGGGGCGTCCGCCGCGCGCCTGGCGGCCCGACGCCGCGACGAGCGCCTCGCGTCGCTGCGGCTGCTGGGTGCCACCACCGGCACCATCACCGTGCTCACCGTGCTCGAGGCGGCCGTGACGGCCCTGGTGGGTGCCGTGCTCGGCGTCGTCGTCTACGCGGTCACCGCGCCGCTGGTGGGCCTGCTGCACTTCCGTGGCGAGGCGCTCGGGTCGCAGATGTGGGTGCCGTGGTGGTGGCTGCCGCTCGCCGTGCTCGCCGTCGCGCTGCTGGCCGCCGGGAGCGCCGTCGTCGGCCTGCGGGCCGTCGTCGTGACGCCGCTCGGCGTCCGCACCCGGCAGCGCCCGGGCACCGCGCACTGGGTGCGCGTCGTGATCGCGGTGGGCGTGCTCCTCGGCGGTCTCGCCCTCATGCAGGTGCTGGGCACGCTCGGGGAGCTGGGCGGCATCGTCGCCATCGTCGGCACCCTCGCCGCGATCTTCGGCGGCATGCTGCTGGCCCTCGACGCCCTGGGCCCCTGGTTCGTGCGGGTGCGCGCCCGCCGGCAGGCGCGCAAGGCGGCCACGGTGCCGCGCCTGCTCGCCGCGCGCATGATCCTGGAGGACCCGAAGGCGGCGTGGCGTCAGGTCAGCGGGGTCGCCATGACGAGCTTCGTCGGCGTGTTCGGCGCGGTCGGCCTGGCGCTCGCGAACCAAGGGACGACGGTCGAGATGGACGACGACGCGCGCTGGCTCATGCACGACATCTCGACGGGCGTGCTCGTCACCGTGGCCGGGTCGTTCCTCATGGTGGCCTGCTCGGTGGCCATCAACCAGGCCGCCGCGACGCTCGACCGGGCCGCGGTGCACGTGTCGCTCGACCGGCTCGGCGTGCCGCGCTCGGTGATGAGCGAGGCGTCCCGCCGCGCCGTGATGTCGGCCCTGTGGATGGTGGCGGGCGGTTCGGCGCTGTGCGCGGCCGTGCTGATCTTCCCGCTGGTCGGGATGGCGGTGTTCATCCAGCCGGTCGCCGTGGTCACCGCGCTGGCCGTGTTCGCGCTCGGCTTCCTCGCGGTGCGCGGGGCTGCGGCGCTCAGCGCGCGGCTCGTGCCGGGCATCCTCGCCCGGCCCGAGCGCGCGCTCTGACGGGCCGGCCGGCGGGGGTCAGGCTCCCCCGTCGGTCTTCTTGCCCGTCTCCCGCTCCCAGGCGTCGAGCTGCTGGGTGAGCGCCCGCGCGAGCTCGAACACCTGCTGCGGCGGGATGCGCACGCGCGACACCACCCGCCCGGGCACCACCCGGCCGGTGACCGCCCCCGTCTCCGGGTCGGTCACCGGCTGCGGCGGCTTCGTCGCCGCCACGAAGTCGATGACGAACGACGTCGACGTGTGCCACAGGGACGCGAAGTCCGCCGGGACCCCGCCCTCCAGGTCGGAGGGCACGTCGATCTGGAACTTCACCTCGTTGCTCGCCATGGGTCCACCTTCCCACCGCCCTGCAACGGCAGGGCGAGGACGGCCAGGTCGAGCCACCGTCCGAACTTGGTGCCGATCTCCGGCAGGCGCCCCACGTGGGTGAACCCGAGCGACTCGTGCAGCCGGACCGAGGCGGCGTTGCCCGCCTCGATGTCGGCAAGCATCACGTGGTGGCCCGCGGCCCGCGCCCGGGCGACGAGCTCGGTCATGAGCGCCCGGCCCAGGCCGCGGCCCTGGAACCCGTCCGCGACGTAGACCGAGTCCTCGACGGTGTGCCGGTACCCGGCCTTGGCGCGCCACTGGGCGTAGGTGGCGTACCCGGCCACGGCGCCGTCGTGGTCCGCCACGAGGACCGGGTTGCCGGCGGCGCGCTGCGCCGCGAACCAGGCGGCACGCTCGTCGCGCGGCACCTCGTCGTCCGTCCAGATCGCCGTCGACGAGCGGATGGCGGCGTTGTGGATGGTCAGGATGCCGTCGAGGTCGGTGTCGCGCGCGTCGCGAAGGATCATGCGCATATAGTAGACGTCGTGCTTCTTATCGTATCCGGCGGGGCCGTATGACGGCCGACCACGACCTCGGCGCCGCGCTCGCCGGCACCGTGCAGTCCGCCCGGGTCGCCCGCGGGATGACCGTCGCGGCGCTCGCGGAGGCCTCCGGCGTCTCGCGGGCGATGATCTCCCGCGTCGAGCGCGCCGAGGCGCAGCCCACCGCCGCGCTGCTCGGGCGCCTCTCGGCCGCGCTGGGCATGACGCTCTCAGAGCTCGTCGCCCGTGCCGAGGGCGACACCCGCCGCCTGGCACGCCGCGCCGAGCAGCCCGTCTGGACGGACGGCGAGACCGGGTACGTGCGCCGCGCGGTCTCCCCGCCGGCGAGCGCCTCGCTCGAGCTCGTCGAGGTCGAGCTCCCGCCCGGCGCGGAGGTCGCCTACCCCGCCGAGGCCTACCGCTTCGCCGACCAGCAGATCTGGGTGCTGGACGGCGCGCTGCGGTTCGTCGAGGGCGGCACGGTGCACGAGCTGGGCGCGGGCGACTGCCTCCAGCTGGGGCCTCCCGCCGACTGCACCTTCGTCAACGCGTCGGGCGCGCCGTGCCGCTACCTCGTCGTCCTCGACAAGCTCGCCGGCCCGCGCCGCGCGCGCTGAGCGCGACCGAAGGGCCGGACGGGAACCCCGTCCGGCCCTTCGGCGGTCGCCCGCTCAGGAGCAGGTGACCTCGGTGCGGTAGATCTGCATGTCGCCGCCCGCGGCGTGCGGGGTCGCGCACTTCGTGTGCGCGACGTACATCACCTGCTGGTAGAGCGGCTGGATGACCTGGTCGGCGAGGATGCGGTCCTCCGCCTTCTTCCACAGGACGTCCGCGGCGTCCTGGGTCGGCGCGGCGAGCGCGGCGTCGACGGCGGCCTGGCCCACGGGGTCGCTGTACTTCAGGCGGTAGTTCGCGTCGACGTAGACTGACGCGATCCACTCGGACGCCGCGGGGAACGACGAGCCCCACAGCTGGATGACGGGCCCGTCGAGCTTGTACGAGTTGATCGTCTCGGACAGGGCGGCCGCGGGCACCGGCTTCGGCTCGACGGTGAGCCCGATCTCCTTGGCGGAGTTGGACACGGCGAGGGCCGTCGCGGCGTCGGTGGTGTTCTCCGAGGAGTAGCTCAGCGGGATGGTCCCCGTGAAGCCCGACTTCTTGACGAGCGCCTTGGCGGCCTCCGGGTCGTAGGTGCAGTACTGGCCGCAGGCGTCCTCCCGGTAGGCGGACACCGAGTTCGGCATGAGGGAGCCGGCGGGGACGGTCGCGTCCTTGAACAGGTCCTTCGAGATGGTCTCGCGGTCGACGATCATCGAGAACGCCTGGCGCACCTCCTTCGGGAACGTGTCGTCGAGGTAGGTCGGCCAGGTGAAGTAGGTCTCCAGCGTGTTGCGGTCGATCGCGGTGAGCCCCTCCTCGCCGAGCGAGTTGCGCCCCTGCGCGATGAGCCCCGGCGGCAGGCTGCGCAGCACGTCGGCGTTGCCGGCGACGACGTCCTGGTAGGCCGTGTTGGTGTCGGTGTAGACGCGGAAGGTGATCTGGTCGGCCGCGCCGTCGGGCACCCAGCCCTGGTACTTCGGGTCCTTCTTCAGCACGGCCTCGACCTGCGGGTCGAGCTTCTCGAGCGTGTAGACGCCGTTGCCGACCGGCTTCTTGTCGTAGGCGACGGGGTCGGCGAACGCGCTCTCGGGCATCGGGCAGAAGGCCAGCTGCGACAGGATGTACGGCACGTCGTTGTTGGGCGACTTCATCTCGATCGTGAACGTGCTGTCGTCCACGAGCGTGATGCCGGAGAACTCGGTCGCCTTCGCCTTGCCCTTCGCGGGGTTCAGCTCGTCGTAGCCCTTGATCGGGCCGTAGGCGTAGTTCGAGGGCATCGCGTTGGCGCCGGCGCCGACGAAGTTGAACGTGTCGACGTACGTCTTCGCCGTGATCGGCGTGCCGTCCGAGAAGGTGTGGCCGGCGGCCACCTTGACGGTCCAGGTGACCTGATCGTCGCTCTCGAGCGACTCGGCGCCGCGCATGAAGACCTTGCCGTCCTCGTCGATGCCGGTCAGCGGCTCGCAGAGCGCCATCGCGATCTGGCTGCCGGGGTTCTGGGCGCCGGTGATGCGGCCGATCTCGCCGTTGTTCACGGCGACGATGGACGTCGTCCCGTCGGCGGTCTCGGCGGGTTCGCCGAGACAGCCGGACAGCATCGAGGCGCACGCAGCGGCGGCGACGATGCCGACCGCGATGCGGCTGCTCCTACGGTTCATCAGTGGTTCCTTTCGGACAGGGTGAGGGAGGAGGGAAGCGTGGTGACCATGCCGACGCGGGAGCGCGTGATCTGCTCAGCGAGGTGGCAGGAGGCGTGGTGCGCCGGGCGTCCGCCCGGGACGGACCGCAGGTCGGGCACGTCGGTGGCGCACCGCTCGACCGCCGCGTAGCAGCGGGTGTGGAACGGGCAGCCCGGCGGCGGGTCGATCGGCGACGGCGGGTCGCCCTCGAGCACCACCCGCTCGAGGTGCTCCCCCGGCGCGAGCTTGCGCGGGATCGCCGAGAGCAGGGCCCGCGTGTACGGGTGGGCGGTGGCGCCGTAGACGTCGTCGCAGTCCCCCTGCTCGACGACCTTGCCGAGGTACATCGTCACGATGCGGTCGGACATGTGCTGGACGACGTCGAGGTCGTGCGCGATGAAGATGATCGACAGCCCGAGCTCCCGCTTGAGGCGGTTCAGCAGGTTGAGCACCTGCGCGCGGACCGAGATGTCGAGGGCCGAGACCGGCTCGTCGCACACCAGCAGCTTCGGCTCGACGGCGAGCGCCCGCGCGATGCCGATGCGCTGCAGCTGGCCGCCGGAGAACTCGTGCGGGTACCGGTGCGCGTGCTCGGGGTTCAGGCCGACCTGGGTGAGGAGCTCGCCCACCCGGGCGTCGACCTTCGACGCGGGCAGCAGCCGGTGCGTCGTGACGCCCTCCGCGATCGACTGCCCGACCGAACGGCGCGGGTCCAGCGAGGCGTGCGGGTCCTGGAACACCATCTGCACCTCGCGGTGCAGCAGCGTCTTGCGGTCGGCGTGCGACATCGCACCGACGTCGGCGCCGTTCCAGCGGACGGTGCCCTCGCTGGGCGCCTCCAGGCCGCAGATGATGCGCGCGAGCGTGGACTTGCCGCACCCGGACTCGCCCACCAGGCCGACCGTCTCGCCCTCGGCGACCGTGAAGTCCACGCCGTCCACGGCCCGGACCTGCCCGTGCGCCCCGCGCGAGAACATCGTGTGCTTCTGCTTGTAGAAGCGGCGCACCGACTCAAGCTCCAACAACGGCACGGGCGATCACCTCCTCCTTGTGGTGGCAGGCCGCGGCGCGGTCCGGCGTGAAGGCGTCCAGGACGGGCAGCGCGGTGCGGCACCGGTCGGTGGCGTACCCGCAGCGCGGGTTGAAGCTGCAACCGGGCGGCCGGCGGGCGATGTCGGGCGGCAGCCCCTGGATCGTCGGCAGGTCGCCGCCGCGGTGCGCGGCGCTCGGGATGGAACCCAGCAAGCCCTGGGTGTAGGGGTGCGCGGGGTGGTCGAACAGGGTGTCGATGGGGCCGGACTCGGCGACCCGTCCCGCGTACATGACGAGCGCCCGGTCGGCGAGCTGTCCGGCGACGCCGAGGTCGTGGGTGATCATCAGCAGCGCCATCTGGCGCCGCTCGGTGATCTCCCCGAGCAGGTCCAGGATCTGCGCCTGCACGGTGGCGTCGAGGGCGGTCGTCGGCTCGTCCGCGATGAGGATGTCGGGGTCGAGCGCGAGCGCCATCGCGATCATGATGCGCTGGCGCATCCCGCCGGAGAACTGGAAGGGGTAGTCGTCGGCGCGGTGCGCCGCGTCGGGGATCCGCACCGCGCGCATCATGTCGACGGCGGCGGCGTGCGCCTGCTTCTTCCCCATCCCGCGGTGCACGCGGTAGAGCTCGGCGATCTGGGTGGCCACGGTCTGCACGGGGTTGAGCGCGCTCAGCGCGTCCTGGAACACCATCGCGATGCGGGCGCCCTGCACGCGGCGCAGGCGCGGCGCGGGGAGGGTGAGCAGGTCGTCGCCGTCGAACATGATCCGGCCGCCGGTGATGCGCGACGCCGGCTTGGGCAGGATGCCCATGATCGCCTTGGCGGTGATGCTCTTGCCGGACCCGGACTCGCCGAGGACGGCGAGCGTCTCGCCACGGTGGAGCGTGAAGCTCACGTCCTGCAGCGCCGCGACCGGCGGGTTGCCCGGCGAGCGGAACTCGAGGGACAGGTTCTGGACGTCGAGGAGCGGGGTCATCGGCGGGCCTTCGGGTCGAGGGCGTCGCGCAGGCTCTCGCCGAGCACGACGAAGGCGAGCGTGGTGAGCCCGAGCATCAGCGCGGGGAAGAACATCAGCAGCGGCGCGATCTGCCAGTTGCCGTCCTGGCTCGCGAGCGCGATCTGGATGCCCCAGGAGAAGGCGGGCAGCTTGAGCCCGACGCCCAGGATGGAGAACCCGGCCTCGGCGGCCATGCCCGCACCGACCGACAGCGTCGTCATGACGATCAGCGGCGTGACGGCGTTGGGAATGACGTGGGAGCCGAGGATGCGCCACGGACCGACGCCCAGGCCGCGGGCCGCCTGGATGAACTCCAGGTTCTTGACCTGCATGACCGAGCTGCGCATGTAGCGCATGGTCGCGGCCCAGCTGAACAGCACGAGGACGAGGACGATCGTCCACACCGTGCGCGAGCGGAACTGGTACAGGATCACCAGGCTGGCGATGCCGACCGGGATGCCGAGGATCACGTTCGACGTCCACGAGATGACCGTGTCCACGACCCCGCCGAAGTAGCCGGCGAGCGACCCCGCGACGAGCGCGATCAGGAACGAGATCGCCGCGGTGTAGACGCCGACCTCGAGCGAGGTGCGCGCGCCGTGGACGACGTTCGACCAGTAGTCGCAGCCCTGGATGTCGAAGCCCATGGGGTGTCCCGGCGCCGGGCCGAGGCGGGACTGCGACAGGTCGCAGTCGCGGGGGTCGAGCTGCGTGAACAGCGACGGGAACAGCGCCATGAGCACGACGACGACGATGATGAGCGCCGCGAGGTCGAACCAGGGGCTCTTCCACAGGGTGCGCAGGCCGCTGCGCGGGCGGCCCTGGCGCGTCCTTGCCGCGGGCGGCGCGATGGTGGGGTCAGACATGACGCACCCTCGGGTCGATGATCGGGTAGAGCAGGTCCACGACGAGGGCCGCGACCAGGTAGAACAGCAGGAGGAACACGGAGACACCGACGACGACCGGGCCGTTCTGGGTGTCGATGGCGCGGGCGAGCGTGCCGCCGAGGCCGGGCAGGTTGAAGATCGTCTCGATGAGCACCGACCCGCCCAGCAGGGCCGCCATGCTCAGCCCGAGGTAGGTCACGACCGGCATGAAGGCGTTGCGCAGCGCGTGCACCCACATGATCCGGTGGGGTCCGATCCCCTTCGCGGTGGCCGTGACGATGTAGTCGGACCGCATCGTGTCGACGAGGCTCGTACGGCTCAGCCGCGCGAGCGGGGACGCGGTCTCCAGCGCGAGGACCAGGGCGGGCATGACGAACGCGAGCGGGAACCCGGCCTGCACCCCGGAGATCGGTAGCCAGTGCAGCTTGATGCCGAACACGTACTGCGAGAAGTACGCGATGATGAAGCCGGGCACCGCCAGGAAGAAGATCGTGAAGAACAGGTTGAACTTGTCCGGCAGCTTCCCCTGCCGCAGCCCGGCCCAGACGCCCAGGCACACGCCGATGACGAGCTTGAGCACGAACGCGGTCAGCGCGAGCACCAGGGTGTAGGGCAGCGCCGTCGCGATCAGGGCGGACACGGAGTTGCCGTTGAAGTCGTGCCCGAAGTTGCCGTGCAGCACGCCCCACAGGTACTTCGCGTACTGGACGAAGAACGGGTCGTCCAGGTTGTACTGGTCGCGGATGGCGGCGATCGTCGAGTCCGAGAGCCGCTTCTCGCCGCCGGCCAGCCGGGTGACCGGGTCACCCGGGATGAGGAACACCAGCAGGTAGACCAGGAACGTCGACCCGACGAGCGTCGGGACCATCATGAGGATGCGCCGCAGCGCGTACCGCCCCATCAGCGCCGGGCGGGCTGGTGCGCCGCGTAGTAGTCGAGCAGCTCGGCGGGGAGCTGGGGGATCTCGAACGGCGTGGAGTCCGCGCGGATCGACAGCGCGCCGCCGACGCCCGCGGCGACGGCGTCCCGCGCCGCGACCGGGCTCGTGTCGGTGGGGGTGCCACGGCGCACGAACTCGACGAACTCGGCGACCGTGAGCGGGTCGGCGCCGCCGTGGCCGCCATCGCCGCCGTCCTCGATCGGGTAGCGCACGTGCCCCTTCTCGAGGTAGTCGCTGCGCTGGTTCCACACCCGGATCTCGCCGCCGGCGTCGTCGTCGAAGTTCTCGATGCGGCCCTCGGTGCCGATCACCGTGTAGTTGCGCCAGTAGTCCGGGGTGAAGTGGCACTGCTGGTAGCTCATCAGCACGCCCGAGTCGGTGCGCATCATGATCATCGAGATGTCCTCGACGTCGATGACGGGGTTGAGGTCCTGCTGGGCCAGCGGCGGCCAGTTCTGCATGGAGAACCAGTCGCCCATCCGCCGGTCGGAGTTGTCGCGGCGCGAGTCGACCTTGTCGTAGACGGCGAGGTCGCCGACGCCGACGACCGACCGGGTGGAGGTCCCGGCGATCCAGTGCATGACGTCGATGTCGTGCGCGCCCTTCTGCAGGAGCAGGCTCATGGCCTTGTCGCGCTCGGCGTGCCAGTCCTTGAAGTAGTAGTCACCGCCGTGGCCGACGAAGTGCCGGCACCAGATCGCCTTGACCTCGCCGATCTCGCCCCGGTCGACGATGTCCTTCAGCATCCGCACGACCTGCATGTGCCGCATGTTGTGGCCGACGTAGACCTTGGTGCCGGTGCGGTGCCCCGCCTCGAGGATGCGGTCGGCGTCCTCGATGGAGATGGCGAGGGGCTTCTCGATGTAGGTGGCGATGCCGGCCTCGAGCAGCTCGACGGCGACGTCGGCGTGCGTGAAGTCCGGGGTGGTGACGAACGCGCCGTCGATCTCGAGGCCGGAGGCGATGAGCTCCTTGACGGAGGCGAACACGGGGACGTCCCCGAACAGGCGCGCGGCCCGCGCGTGGGTGCGCGGGTCGGGGTCGACGGCGGCGACGACGCTGCCGCCCGCCTCCTGCACGTGCAGCGCGACGCCGGCGCGGGCGCCGATGCCGATCGCGGCGGCTCGGAACGGTGTCGTCTCGGCGACGCTGTCGGTGCTCATCTGTTCGTTCTCCGGATCGATGGTGACGACGGGTGCCGGGACGTCCGGCACCCCGTAGATGCGGGTGGAGTGCTTGGTGAAGGCCAGGCCGAGGGCGCCGAGGACGGTCGCGTCCGCGCCGAGCTCGCCGCCGCGGATCAGCCGGGGGCCGGGCTGCACGCCCGTGACGGCGGTGCGGATGTTGTCGGCGAGCGGCCCGGCAACGAGGTCGGCGAACTCGCCGAGCTCGCCGCCGAGGACGATGACGTCGGGGTCGACGGTGAGCAGCAGCGCGGCCAGGGCGGGCGCCATCGCGGCACTGAGGCCCTCCAGCGCCGTGAGGCCGGACAGGTCGGCCGGGTCGTCGCGGAGCTTGCGCAGCTCGGCGCCCACCTTCGGCGCGGCCTCGAGGATGGGGCCGGCCGGCACCTCCACGTCGCTGAAGGCGCGGAGCAGGCCGACCTCCCCGGCGCGGCCCCGGCGCCCGCGCACGACGTGGCCGTCCGCCGTGACCCGCGCGGACACGTGGTGCCAGGTGAGCGCGTACACGCCGGTCTCCGCGTCGGTGAGGGCGCCGCCGCGGGACTCGGCCTCGGCCGCGAGGGACAGGTCGTTGTCCACCACGACCGGCGCGCCGAAGTACTCGGTGAGCATCGCGGCGAGGTTGCGGCCGTTCCACTCGGTGATCTGCGGGGCGGAGACGAGGATGCCGTCCTCGTCGATCAGGCCGGCGATGGCGACGCCGATGGCGGCGACGTTCGACTGGCGGTGGCCGGCCCGTTCCAAGGTCTGCTGCAGCAGGGCGCGGACGGGGGCGAGCGACGGCTGCGCGGTGGTGGGCGGGGCGACCGCGGAGTCCTGCCGACCCAGCACGCGTCCGGTGCGGTCGGCGACGACGATGCGCACCGCGCTGCGGGTGAGGTCGATGCCCACGACCACCGGAGAGCCCGCCACGGGCGAGAACGTGCGGGCCGGGCGGCCCGACGCGACCCGCGCCTCGTGCTCGACCGCCAGCCCGGACTCCATCAGCTCGCCCAGCGCCGCGGTGACCGTCGGTCGCGACAGCCCGGTGCTCTCGGCGAGGTCCGCGATGGTCGCCCGCTCCAGGTCGCGCAGGCTCGCCAGGCACTGGGCGACGAGCTTCACGTCGATGGCAGACATCCTTGAACCCACTTCCGAAGTGACTTCCACGACCGTTGTGAAAGCAGTTTCGCCATTCTGGGACCGGCGCCGCGGGCTGTCAATGGGCAACGTCGAGGCGCGGTGCGCGGCCCGCCGTGCAGAATCTGCACGCAGCCCGGCGAGCGTCGTCTGCGGGGCTACCGTGGTCGAGCCGGTGCGGCTCACCCCAGTACCGGCGGCCAGCCCGTCGTCGTCGCGGACCAGCGCCACCCGGGCCGGTCACCTCGATCACACCCAGTCGAGGCGCGAGCGCCCCACTTCCTGTCCCGGACAGTGGGGCGCTCGTGGTCGCTCACCTGCGCGTGGCAGACTCCGGCGATGGACCAGATCTTCGTCTTCGCGGTCGAGGACGCGGACGCAGCCTGCTGGCGCGCCGAGCTCGGTGTGGTCGCCCCCGACAAGGCGGCGGCCGTGGGGCGGCTGCGCGAGGCCGGCGTCCGCAAGTCGCAGTTCAGGAACGGCCTCAGGCCCGACCGCGTCATGGGCTTGTCGGAGATCGCGCTTGCCGGCCTCAGGTCGGGTGCCGTCGTGCGTCGGCGGGACAACGACGGATGGACGCCGTGGGAGGTCGTCGCGAGCGACCGGACGCTGAACTGGCGGCGGTCGGGGCAATTCGCCATCGACTCCCGTGGAGGCGTTCACCGCCTCCGCTGAGGCTCCCCACCGGCACCGGCACCGGCACGACACCGGCCCCGGCACGACCTGGCCTGACCCCGACGACCTTGCCCGGAACGGGCTGACGGAGAACACCCATGCGGAAGACCATCGTCATCACGGGAGCCAGCGACGGTATCGGCGCGGCTGCTGCGCGCCAGCTGTATCGCGACGGCCACGAGGTCGTGATCGTCGGGCGGAACGCGACCAAGACCAGGGCCGTCGCGGACGAGCTGGGCGCACCGCACCTCGTGGCCGACTTCGCGGACCTGGCACAGGTCCGCGAGCTCGCCGCCCGGCTCTCCGCCGACCATCCGAGGATCGACGTGCTGGCCAACAACGCCGGCGGGATGATGGGCGACCGCGCCCTCACGGTCGACGGCCACGAGAAGACCTTCCAGGTCAACCATCTCGCACCGTTCCTGCTGACCACGCTGCTCGTGCCGACCCTCGTCGCGAGCCGCGCGACAGTCATCCAGACCGCGAGCGTGGCGGCGAAGCGGTTCGCCAGGTTCGACCTCGACGACCTCCAGAACGCGCACGGCTACTCGCCGCTGCGGGCCTACGGGAACGGCAAGCTCGCCAACATCCTCTTCACCGAGGAGCTGCAGCGCCGGTACGGCGACCAGGGCATCAGCGCCGTCGCGTTCCACCCCGGTGTCGTGGCGAGCGGCTTCGCCAGCGACACCACCCACGCCATGCGGTACCTCTACCACGGGCCCCTCAAGCGGCTCTTCACCATTACCGCCGACCAGGGTGCCGACCAGCTCGTCTGGCTCTCCGAAGGAGCACCCGGCACCGACTTCCTGCCCGGCGCCTACTACGAGTCCCGCAAGGTCGCGACGAAGGTCAGCCGAGAGGTCGGGGACGTCCGGGTCGCGCGAGAGCTGTGGGAACGGTCCGCCGCCCTGGTCGAGATGCGTGCGTGAGAGAGGGCGGCGCAGAACTCACTCGTCTGTCGGATCGGCGGCTGACGCCGGTACGGGGCGGGTGCCCACAGCGGCGAGAAGAAGAATCCAACGGCCGCCTCCACGAAGAACCCCATCACCAGAGCAGAGGATCGCCGTTCCGTCACCCCCAGGGTGAGCGGCAGCAGGTCAGGAGCGCGGTGCCGCCGAGACTCATCACCCTCATGACAGGTACCTCAAAGGCGCTTGCTGCGACGGAACCCGTGTGTTTCGGCGCGACGATCGAAGATGTAGATGACGCTGACGACGAGCGCGACTCCCACGATTCCACCCACCGCGCAGACCACCATGGTGCGGATGGACGCCACGACGTCCTGGGAGTCCCACTGGACCACGCACAGCGCCACGACCCCCGCGAAGCCCGAGATGATGGCGCGCCGGTACCGGGGCATGCCAGCCTTGGAACCGCTCACCTGACGCACTTTGCCCGCGGACCGACAAGGGCGCCACCCCTGGCGGAGGGTCCGACCGGGAATGAACCTTGCCGAGGCCCGGCGCATGAGAGCCTAGTGCGCAGGTGCAGACGCCTTACTTGCTCATCGAGTGGCACTGTTCGCCGCGAAAGTAGCCGTTCACGTAAAGCCGTGCACACTGAAGCCCTCGCTTGACCGTCCTGTTCGGCTCGTACGCGAAGTAGGGTCGCCTGATGTACGAGCATCCGTCATGGACCTTTGACCGCACTGTCGAATAGATCTTCGAGCCATACCGGTTCTGAAAAGTGATCCGCCAGTTACACATGCCGAAGACGATACCGCCTACCGGCTCCCAGCGCGCCGATTCGCGGGTTATGCGGCATCCGGAACCCTTAATTGAATGTGCGATCAGGCCGGTCGGGACCCTCCAAGTGATCCCGCCCAGGTTGAAAGAGAACTTCCCCGTAAGTCCTTTTCCGTATGCCGAGCCGAGCATCCCGTCCTGAGGGGATGCGACCTCGGGTGATCCCACATAGTCGTCCCGGGTGGGATCGGTAGACTGCGTCGTCCCGCCAATGATGCGGTCACCCGAATGCGCAGGCGCCTGCCCGAGCGCAACCTCGGCCGAAGTTGCGGCGCCCCGGTGCCCGTTATGCCCCTCGGCTGCCGCCACGCTCGCGACCGGGGTAGCCGCTATCAACGCTGCCGACATCATTCCCGCAAGGATCGGGGTGTAGTGACGATTGATCACTTTACTCATGCGCAGCTCAACTCCTCTTCGATCCTCGCATCGGCCACTTTCCGAGAGCAGCGGAAACGAGGGCAAGCGTGCCAGAAAAAGCGGCCCACCGAAGCCCGATCGACTGGTTTGCCAGCGCCAGCGCGAGATCCTCCAGGCTTCGAGCCCCGTCGGCGTACCCGTGCGCAACGCCGAAATGGTTCATCGCTGCAACCAACGCCCCCGCCGCTGCGAGGTAGAGCGTCACCTGGGACGCCCTGATCGTCTTCGCTGGTTGAAGTGCGGTCTGGCCCCTCAATGCATTCTCCTCAAAGGTCCTTGGTAACAACGCGCCTGGTAAACACCGGCCCGGGGTGCAATCTCAGATCATCCCCGACGCGACAAGACCCTGCACCGTGCGCCGGGCCCGCGTACGACATCTGCAATGTGATATGGGTCTCCAATCCCAAGGTAGTTTGGGGTACGCCGCGGCATGGCTCGGCGGTCCGGTGCTACGGCGCCCCCCGAATTGCGGTCGCCCGATGCGGAAGACGTTCCTCAACGACCAGCGACTGGTGGACCCGGGCAGGGTCGGGACCATGCACTTCGAATGCACCAACCCAGACTGCCGTCACTCGTACCAGGAGCCGGTCCGGTAACTGGGCGGTCGAACGCCGCGGCCCAGGCGACTCTCCACACGGCAGCCCAGACGCCTGTCGGCCCTCGCGCGATGCTGGCCGCATGCACGGCCTCGAGCACCGAACCCGGGTACGACCTTGAGCGCGACCTCGCGCGGCGGGACGCCCAACACTGGGACCACCCACTGCAGCGCATCCTCAACGCGCACCCCATCCCCCGGCGCGGCCTGCAGCGCGACTGCCACGTCCGGGTGCGCGCGTGAGTCGTGTGGGAGTTCGACGGCGAGGAGACCAGGGAGACGCTCGCGTTCGCGTGGACGCCGCGGCTCGTGCTCGTCGAGGTGGACTCGCGGCGGTTCGGCGTCGGCGGCGCATGGCTGCTGCCAGCGGACGTGGAGCGCATGTGACACGAGTTCGTCGCGGCCGGGCCTAGACCTCCGACTTGTGGGAGAGACGGTCACCGAGCAACTCGCGAAGGAGGCCCTCGAGCACAGCACAAGCCCCTGCAACCTGGTCCCGTGTGGTGCCGCTCCCGTGCGTGAGCTTGCTGCGGACACCGTAGGCATCCTTAAACGACCTGCGCACCAGCTCGCGCTCGTCGTCGCTCTCGCGAAGTGTGGCTGCCAGGTCTTGCCCCGCGCGGTTGATCGACTGCGTCTTGAGGCTGCTCAGACCACTCATCAGGAGCGCCCGCTCCTCAGGGTCGAGTTCTGCTTTGCGGGTCTGGTCGATCAACTTTTCCAGGTAGGCGACAGTCTCGGGAGAGCGAGGGGCCCGGGTCACGAGGACCTCGAACGCCGATGAGAGCATCAGCAGCCGAGCGTCAAGGTCCTCGATAGTCGCTGCCGCCGAGAACATCGCGTACGACGTTCGGATCTCGTCGTCGATGCTCTGCGACGGCGGCCTGGCCGCCGCTACCGACTCGGCGAGCGCCTCGATCGTGGTCGGAACGTATGCGGTTGCCGACCCGGACGTGTACCGCGGCCGGCTGGCGGACCTGAACGTGTGCACGCCAAGGTGCTCGGCCTCGATCGGAGTGTCCGGGTCATACTCGTAGCCGAAGTGCGGCGCGAGAATCTTGTACCCCTCGCGTGTGAGGCCGCCGCTCATCGGTGTCGTTCGCGCGCCAAGATCTGCGCCCAGTCCGAGTGACGCCAGAGCCACCAGCAGCGTGTCGGCCCAGGCCTCCCCTGCGGCCCCGGCCTCGGCCTCGTCAACGTAGCCGTGCCCTATCAGCACAAGGTCGCGGGCGAGCGACAACTTGGTGCCATGCCCGAGCGTCTCGACCACGAGCTGACCTGCCTCTAGCCCGAGGGCCTCCCCAAGGTCGAACGACCTTGTGTCATAAGCGAACGCCGGCGCAGCCAGGCGGAAGCGGAGTCGGAAGCTGAACCCGACGTCGGTCATAAGTCGCAGGCTAGAACCGCCGGCGAGCGGCCCGCTGGGTGAAACTGGTCGGCCGGTGGAGCCGCTTAGGATCTGGTCGTGACCCTGCGCGCGCACGTCGAGACCCTCCCCCCGACCCGTGAAAAGTCCGCGTGATGGCGCTCAAGGACCTGTACGACCTACAGGATCTGTCGACTCGCTCCCCGACGCCCGACCGGAGGTCCCGTCAGATCGTGGGGGTCCGGCGCGCCCGGCGCAGATGTTCCACCACTTGTTCCACCTGCACCCCGCTGGGGCCCAGACGCCGAGCATGACGAAGGCCCCGGATCGTTGAGAATCCGGGGCCTCTGTGTCGGAGCCGCCTATCAGAATCGAACTGATGACCTATTCATTACGAGTGAATCGCTCTACCGACTGAGCTAAGGCGGCGCGCTCCTGACCGGCTGCTGCCGGATCAACGAGCGCGCCCACAGTACCTGACGTGCGCGGCGGGTTCCAAACCGACGACGGGCACGACGCCCGCTTCGACGCGACATCGTGCGCTGACCTCCGCATACTCGTGCCCAGCACGCGCACCGCCGTACGCCGGGCACCCGGCCGAACCGTCTGGAGGACGACCATGCACCCCACCCCCGCGCCGCAGGCGGTCCCCGTGCCGACAGGCCGGGGCTGGTGGTGGAAGTCGCTCATCATCGGTGTGCTGCTGTGGGTCATCACGGCGGCGGTCACGTTCGGCACGCAGAACTCGAACCTCATCCCCACGGTGATCCTGCTCGGCAGCTTCCTGGTGCCGTTCACGGTGGTGCTGTTCGTCGTCGAGCGGGCCTACGGGTCGATCGACATCATGCTGCTGCTGGCGGCGTTCTTCTTCGGCGGCATCTTCGGCGTGCTGGGCGCGTCCATCCTCGAGTCGCACCTGTCGCCGTCGTGGTGGATCTACGTGGGCGTCGGCGCGATCGAGGAGCTCGTCAAGGCGGTCGTGTTCCTCGTCGTCGGGGCGCGCGTCGCCGAGAAGACGGGGCTCAAGGGCGCGCTGCTCGGCGCGGTGGTCGGCGCCGGGTTCGCGGCGTTCGAGTCGGCCGGCTACGCGTTCAACGCCAGCCTGACCCGCCTCGGCCAGATCGACCTGAACTCGCTGCTCCAGACTGAGGCCGTGCGCGGCCTGCTCACCCCCGTCGGCCACGTGCTGTGGACGGCGATCCTGGGCGCCGCGATCTTCGGCGCCGCCTCGGCCGCCGGCAAGTACCGGTTCACCGGCGGCGTGCTGCTCGCCTACCTGACCGTCGTCGGCCTGCACGCCCTGTGGGACTCGATGGGCTTCCTCTCCGCGTGGCTGGCCGTCAAGGTCACCGGCGGTCTGCACTACGTGCTCGCGTACGGGCAGCTGCTGCCCGCCACGTCCGACAACGCGTCGACCTGGTCCACCGTGTTCTACGTGGTGGGGCTCGCCGTCATCTCCGTGCTCGGCGTCCTGGCCCTGCGGCACTGGTCCCGCGCGCGCCGTCCGGTCGAGCAGCTCGCCTGACACCGCCCGCGGGCGAGGTCAGCAGGTCGTGCCCTCCTTCGGCACGTCACCGTCCACGAGGTAGGACTCGACGACGTCCGCCACGCACGGGCGCGACGGCGAGTACGCGGTGTGCCCCTCGCCCTCGTAGGTGACGAGCACGCCGGAGTCGAGCGTCTTGGCCAGCCCCTCGGCCCACTTGTACGGGGTCGCCGGGTCGTTGGTGGTGCCGACGACGACGATGGGCGCCGCGCCCTTCGCGTGCACGTCGTACTCCTTCTTCGCCATCGGGACGGGCCAGTCGGCGCACGACGTGCCCCCGTACGCGAAGAACTCCCCCACCGTCGGCGCCTGCTTCTCGATCTCGGCCGCCTCGGCGCGCATCTCGTCCGGGTCGGTCGTGCCACGGTCGTCCAGGCAGCCGACCGCCCGGAACGCCTCGGACGAGTTCGTCGAGTACGAGCCGTCCGCGTTCCGGTCGTTGTACGTGTCGGCCAGGTAGAGCAGGGTGTCGCCCGTGCCGCTGTTGATCGCCTCGTCGAGCGCCTGCGTGAGCACCGGCCAGTTCGCCTGGTTGTACAGCGTGAGCGCGACGCCGTAGAACGCGAGCGTGCTCGTCAGGGGGCGGTCCTGGTCCGACGTCGGCAGGGGCCGCTCGTGCGTCTGGTCGAACAGCGCATGGATCCGCTGCATGCCGTCGTCCACCGACCCGGGCAGCGGGCAGTCCTGCCCGGCCTGGCAGTCCGCGACGTACGCGCGCAGGGCGTTCTCGAAGCCGACCGCCTGCCCGGCGGAGATCTCGTCCGACGAGAGCGTCGTGTCGATGGCGCCGTCCAGCACCAGACGCCCCGCACGGTCCGGGAACAGGCCCGCGTACGTCGCCCCGAGCTGGGTGCCGTAGGAGTACCCGAGGTAGTGCAGCTGGTCGTCGCCGAGGACGGCGCGCAGCATGTCCATGTCACGGGCGGCGCTCTGCGTGTCGACGTGCCCGAGCACGTCGCCGCTGTTCTTCGCGCACGCCTCGCCCCAGGCGCGGGACTCCGCCTCCATGGCGGCCAGCCCGTCGTCGGTGCTCGGGTCGAAGTCCTTCGCGAGCGACTCGTCCTTGCGCGCGTCGTCGAAGCACTTCACCGCCGTCGAGTCCTGCACGCCGCGGGGGTCGAAGCCGACGATGTCGAACGCGTCGCGAAGCTTCTTGCCGAACGTCGAGCCGTTGTTCGAGGCGTCGCTGCGCACGAAGTCGACGCCGGAAGCCCCCGGCCCGCCCGGGTTCACCAGCAGGGAACCCTGCGGGTCCTTGCCGTCGGCGGGGTTGCGGACCAGCGCGAGCTCGATGCTGCCCGCCCCCGCGTCCTGCCACGACAGCGGCGCCGCGGCGGTCGCGCACTGCAGACCGTCCTTGCAGTCGGTCCACTCCAGCGTCTGCCCGTAGAACTTCTCGAACCCGTCCGGCGCCTGCGACGCGGCCGGTCCCGACGCAGACCCCGCGGGCGCCTGCTCCTTCGCGGGGGTCGTCGTGCACCCGGCGAGCAGCAGCAGCCCGGCGACGAGGGCGGCGGACGCGCGCACCGCGGCCGGACGGCGAGAGGTGCGGCGAAGAGTGGTCGTGCGGCGGGCGGTCGGGCGGCGCTCGTCGAAGTTCACCCGCCCAACCTACCGTCGCCCCCCACGTGGTACGTCCAGGGACCGGTCAGCCGTTGCGCGCCACCCAGGAGACCGGCCCGGTCCGGCCGTCCGCGGCCCGCGGCGCGACGTCGACCGTGCCCTGGTCGCCGAGCCGCACGGACACCGGCTCGCCCGAGTCGGCGGCAGCCGGCAGGGCGACGGCGCTGGTCGTGGGCGTGTAGTCCATCGTGCACGGCCCGTCGGACCGGTCCTCGAACGGCACGACCACCGTGCCGCCGGACGAGTCCCACCGCCCCTCCGGCTCCGCGACGAGCGGGCACGAGCTCGACCCGTAGGTCACCACCAGCAGCACGCCGGGCGTGGGCGACCAGGCGGCACCCGCAGGGCTGTCCATCGTGCCCTGGACGCCCTCGGGCAGACCGCGTACGTGCTCGCCCGGCTCCGGGGCGGCCGGCTCCTCCCCCGTCCCCGAGGACGGGGCCGACGGCGAGCCGGACGTCGCGCCGCCGCCCGGCGTGCCGGACGCGCACGCCGCCGTCACACCCAGGGCGAGCACGCCCAGGACGCCCGCCAGCAGGAGCCGACGGGCGCCGCGAGGCACAGGGACGGTCACCCGGCGACGGTCTCGCGGAGGTCCGCGAACCGCAACCGCTCCGGCGTCGCGGCAGGTGCGGCCTTGCGCAGGAAGTCGCGGCGCTTGGCGGCGAACCCCCGCCGGTCGTCGAACAGGTCGCGCGCCATCTCCGCCAGCTCGACGGTGCGGTAGTAGGACAACGGGCGGCGCGGCGCTCGCACGCGAGCAGCGGCGACGGCCTCCTCCCGCTCCTCCCCGGACGTCAGCGCGGCGGCGCGGTCGGCCAGCCACGCGGCGAACTGCTGCGGGTCGCGCGGCCCGACGGCGTCCACCAGCCCGAGGCGGGCGGCCTCCGCCACCGACACGGGCAGCTTCGCACCCAGCAGCCGGTCGGCGTCGACCTCGCCGAGCCGGGACGCCACCGTCCACGTGTGCAGCTCGGACCCGAAGATGCCCATGTCGTAGTACGGGTTGAGGACCACGCCGTCCCGGGCGAGCACGACGTCGGCGCACAGGCCCGTCATCACGCCGCCCGCACCCGCGTTCGCCGTGAAGGCGGCGACGGTGAGCTGGTCGGCGCGCGCGATCGCCTCGCACAGGTCGTCGATGGCCTGGATGTTGGCCCACGCCTCCGCGGCCGGGTCGTCGGCGGCCTCGATCGCGCCCAGGTGGATGCCGTTCGAGAACGCGTGCTCGGTGCCGCGCACCACGAGCACCCTCGTGTCCTCCGTCAGCGCCTTCTCGACGGCGGTGGTCAGACGGCGGCACTGCTCGGTGTGCATCGCCCCGCTGTACGAGCGGATCGTCAGGTAACCGACGTCGCCGTCGCGCTCGTAGACGGACTCGGCGAGCTCCTGCGGCGCGGGATGGAACGGCACGCCGGCCACGTCGAGCACCCACGCCGCGGGCAGCTTGGTGCCCCGCTTGTCGGCCAGCGTGGCGGCGTACCCCACCCAGAGCGTCCCGTCCCCGGTCGCGAGCGCCACCGCGTCCTCGTCGCGGCCCACCACCGTGCCGGGCGCGGCGTCCGCGACGAGCGAGCCGGCCGTCGCCACGGCGTCGAACAGGCAGACCAGCGCCCCCCCCACCGTCGCGGGGGCCCCGGGTGCGCCGTCCGCCGCGGCGACGATGCGCGCCAGCTCGGCCGCCGGCCGGGACAGGTCGAGCTCGAACGCGACCCGGCGCAGCAGCGGCAGCTCGCCCGTGCCCGGCACCTCGCGCTCCGCCGCGTCCGCCGGGACCGGCTCCTCGCCGTCCGCCAGCTTCCGCAGCACCTCGTCGACGCACTCCATCGCGGCGTCCGCGACGAGCCCGTTGTACAGGGCGCTCTTGGCGACCGGCGGCGACGGCATCGCGAAGGTCGACGTCGCCCACACCGGGCCGGCGTCCATCTCCTCCACCGTGGACAGCGCGGTCACGCCCCAGCGCTCGCGCCCGTCGAGGATCGCGTGGTCCAGCGACGACGGCCCCCGGTCTCCGACCGGCCCGGGGTGCACGACGACGGTCGTCCAGCGCCGCCACACGTCCTCGGGCACACGGTGCTTGAGGAACGGCGCCAGGATCAGGTCCGGACCGATCTCCTCGACGCGCGCGGTGAGCTCTTCCGGCGACCCGAACGCGGGAGCCAGCTCGACGCCGACGTCGTGCCCCCGGTCCACCAGATGCCCCCACACGCGCTGCGTCAGGCCGTTGAACGCCGAGACGAGCAGCAGGATCCTCATGCCAACCCCCAGTCAGGCACGGGGCCCCCGTGGCCCCCGCCGCGGAACACCTCACCGCATGAAGGGGTCATCAGGCAACTGTCGCCCGGAGTCGTCGCCGCGCAGGTCAGCCCTGCGGGCGCAGCGCGACCGTCATGGCCTCGAGCGCCAGCAGGGGCGCGACGTTGCCCTCGAGCCGCTCGCGCGCCGTGCCGATCGCGTCCATCCGGCGGATCGTCTGCTCCGGTGTCGAGTCGGCGGCCAGCGCCCGCACGGTCGCGTCGTGCTCCGCGTTGACGAGGTCGACGGTGGCGCCGAGCTGCACCACGAGCACGTCGCGGTAGAGGGACAGCAGGTCCACCATCGACCGGTCCAGGACGTCGCGCTGGCGGCGCGTGGCACGGCGCTTCTGGTCGTCCTCGAGCTGTTTGAGCTGCGAGCGCAGCCGCGGGGGCAGCGTGTCGCCCTCGTGCACGCCGAGGGCACGCAGCAGCTCCGCCTTCTCGACGGCGTCGCGCTCGGCCGTCGTCGCCACGGCCTCCGCCTTGGCGACGTCCACGAGCTCGCCCGCCGCGAGGACGGCGTCGCCCACCCCGCGGATGCGGCGTGCGATCTCCAGCACCGCGTCGCGCCGCCGTCGTGCGTCGTCGTCGCGCGCGAGGCGGCGCGCCAGCCCGACGTGGGACTGCGCGGCGCGGGCCGCGGTCAGCGCCACGCCGGGGTCCACGCCGTCGCGGCGCACCAGCAGGTCCGCGACGTCCTGGGGCGGCGGCACCCGCAGCACCACGCCGCGGCAGCGGGACCGGATGGTGGGCAGCACGTCCTGCGCGCTCGGGGCGCAGAGCACCCACACGGTGTGCGGCGGCGGCTCCTCGATGGCCTTGAGCAGCACGTTCGTGGTGCGCTCGGCCATGCGGTCGGCGTCCTCGACGACGATCACGCGGAAGCGGCCCGAGGACGGCGTGCGCGCGCCGGTCATGATGAGGTCGCGCACCTCGTCGATGGTGATGACCACCTTGTCCGTGGCCACCACGGTGAGGTCCGGGTGCGTGCCCGCGAGGGTCGTCGTGCACGCGTGGCACCGCCCGCAACCGCCGGTCTCGCCGTCCGTGCCCGTGCACTGCAGCGCTGCCGCGAAGGCGCGCGCGGCGACGGACCGGCCCGAGCCCGGCGGTCCCGTGAGCAGCCACGCGTGCGTCATCGCGGCCGGGTCGGTCGCGGCCCGGCGCAGCAGCGCGACAGCGTCCGGCTGCCCGACGACGTCGTCCCACACGCTCATGGCCGCCCCCCGCCGGTCCGGTCCTGCGCAACCGCCGGGGAGTCCTCGTCGGCCTCTGCGACGGGCTCGGACACCGCCTCCTCGACCACCGGCGTCAGGTCGAGGCGGGCGGCGACGTCCACCCGCACCTGGGCCTGCACGTCGTCGAGCGGCGCGGACGCGTCCACCACCATCCAGCGCTCCGGCTCGGCGGCGGCGCGCCGCAGGAACGTGTCGCGCGTGCGGCGGTGGAACTCGTCGCCCGCCTGCTCCAGCCGGTCCGGCTCCCCGGACAGGCGGGCGGCACCCACGACGGGGTCGAGGTCGAGCAGCACCGTCACGTCGGGGAGCAGGTCGCGGGTGGCCCACGACGACAGCGCCTCGATCTCCTCCTCGGACAGCTCGCGCCCCCCGGCCTGGTACGCCACCGAGGAGTCCAGGTAGCGGTCCGTGAGGACCACCGCGCCGCGCTCCAGCGCCGGCCGCACGACCGTCGCCACGTGGTGGGCGCGGTCGGCCGCGTAGAGCAGCGCCTCGGTGCGGGCGTCCATGTGGTCGCCGTGCAGGACGAGACGCCGCAGCTCGGCACCCAGGGGGGTGCCACCCGGCTCGCGCGTCACGACCACCTCGCGCCCGGTCACCTCGTGCAGCCAGTCGCCCAGCAGGCGCACGTGCGTCGTCTTGCCGACGCCGTCGCCGCCCTCGAACGAGACGAAGTACCCAGGTGCGCTGCTCACGCAGACACGGTAGTCGGTGGCGGCGACACCCGGCCGCGCAGTGCCGGGAGCGTGCGCCCGGCGGCACTCCTGCTCCGCGGTGCCGCTGCGTGACCAGCCCCACCCCGGCCCGACGCGCGGTAGGCGCCCGGCGGCGTGACGATGGGAGGGACACCGCCCGTCGCCCCTGGAGGTCGCATGCCTGCCGAGTCGTCGTCCACGCCGTCCGTCACCCTGCTCACGGAGGACGCCTGCTGGGAGTTCCTGAGCACGCAGTCCGTCGGCCGGCTCGCCACGGCGGTGGGCGGGGAGGCGGAGATCTTCCCCGTCAACTTCGCCGCCGCGGACGGGGTCGTGTACTTCCGCACCCGCCCGGGCACCAAGCTGGTCGAGCTCACGGTGAACTCGCGGGTGGCGTTCGAGGCCGACGAGTGGGGCGAGGCCGTAGCGACGAGCGTCGTCGTGAAGGGCACCGCGCGGATCCTGGAGACCGACGCGGAGCTCGCCGCAGCCGGTGCCACCGGCCTGACGAGCTTCCAGGACGACGGCAAGAACGTCTGGGTGAGCATCACCCCGTCCGACGTCAGCGGGCGACGGCTCACCCGCTGACGCGCGGGCGGCCCGCCGGCCTCACTCCCCCGGGTAGACGACGCCCACCTGGCGCCGCACGGCGTCGAGCGTGTCCATGACCTCCAGCGTGCCGTCCCACGACATGCGGGGGGACTGCTGCTCCCCCGCCGCGACGCGCCGCGCGACCTCGGCGGCCTGGAACTGCTTGCCCTCGCCGCGGAAGCCGTCGTAGGACCACGTGGCGCCGTCGTGCCGCTCGACGGTGAACGACGTGGGCGCGTAGAAGGTGCGCGCCACCTCGATGCGGCCTTCCGTCCCGGAGATCACGGCCGTGTTGGCGGTCCGCGACCAGAGGGTGGTCGAGAGGGTGGCCTGCACGCCCTCCGGGTAGCCGAGCACCATGCCGACCTGCCCGTCCACGCCGGTCTCGGTGAGCGCCCCGACGGCGGTGACGGACTCGGGCGCGCCGAGCAGGTCGTGGGCGAACGACACCGGGTACACACCGAGGTCCAGAAGCGCGCCGCCCGCGAGGCCGGGGGCGTACAGCCGGTGCTCGGGGGCGAACGGGAAGTGCTGGCCGTGGTCCGCGATCACGCTGACCACACGCCCGATCTCGCCTCGGGCGAGGACGCCGCGCAGCGCCGCCACGTGCGGCAGGAAGCGCGTCCACATCGCCTCCATGACGAAGACGCCGGCCTCGCGGGCGGCGCCGAGGACCTCGCGCGCCTGGGCGGCGTCCTGCGTGAACGCCTTCTCCACCAGCACGTGCTTCCCGGCGCGCACCGCGAGCAGGGCGTGCTCGTGGTGGTGGCTGTGCGGCGTCGCGACGTACACGACGTCGACCTCGGGGTCGGTCACGAGCTCCTCGTAGCCGCCGTGCGTCCGGGCGCCCGGCGCGTGCGCGGCGGCGAACGCCTCGGCCTTCGTCACGTCGCGCGACCCGACGGCGACGACGGCCGAAGCCGTGTGCTCGCGGACGCCGTCGGAGAACGACCCGGCGATGTTGCCGGCGCCGAGCACGCCCCAGCGCACGGCGGGCGCCGTGCGCGGGTCCGGCACCGTCCCCACGAGGTCGTCGGGGGTGAGGCCGGGCGCGAACGAGGCAGGTGTGACGTCGGTCATGGCGACACCGTACCGGCCCGCCACCAGACCCGGCCCTGTTGTGGGTACGAAAAGGGCGGGAATCCGGCCTCGGATTCCCGCCC
>NZ_JBSHCR010000022.1:0-60545 GCF_053615895.1 Isoptericola sp. NPDC055881 | reverse complement strand
GGCGCGCGTTCTGAGCGTTCAGAACGTGCGCAACCACCTGTTCGGCACGACGGCGACGCGTGGGCGGCGGACCGGGACTACGGCGTGACGATCGCGAAGTCCGGGTCGCCCGGGTCGAGGACGGCGGTCAGGCGCGCGAGGACGGACGCGTCGCCGGAGACCTCGATGCCCGCCGCGGTCAGGGCCTCGGGCGAACCGGCGGCGAGCGCGGGCAGCGTGGCGCGGGTCGCGGTGAGCGTCGCGTCGGCGTCACCCCGCTGCACGGCCGCGCTGTAGGTGAGGGCGCCGTTCGCGAGCGTCAGGCGGTAGCGCGTGCCCGCGTCGGTGAGCACGACGTCGACGGTGAGCCGCTCGTCCCACGCGCGGGGCCCGTCCACCTGGATGGCGATCGCGTCGAAGAGCATCTCCGGGGAGAGCTGGCCGACGATGTCGGGCGACGCCGTCTGCGTCGGGGTGCCGAAGTTGCCGCTGCGCAGCTCGGTGGCGCCGGACAGGTACACGGACCGCCAGGTGCCGTTCTCCGAGCCGTACCCGAGCTGCTCGAACGTGTCGGCGAGCAGCTCCTTCGCCGCGGCGTGGTCGGGCTGCGCGAACACGACGTGGCTCACCACCTCCGCCACCCAGCGGAAGTCGCCGCCGTCGAACGACGCGCGCGCCTTCTCCACCACGGCGTCGGCGCCGCCCATGAACTCGACGTACCGCTTGCCCTGCTCGACGGGCGGGTGCTGCCACAGGTGGGCGGGGTTGCCGTCGTACCAGCCCATGTAGCGCTGGTAGATCGCCTTGACGTTGTGGCTGACGGAGCCGTAGTAGCCGCGCGCGTGCCACGAGTTCTCGAGCGCCGGCGGCAGCTGCAGCTGCTCGGCGATCTCGGAGCCGACGAAGCCCTTGTTCAGCAGGCGCAGCGTCTGGTCGTGCAGGTAGGCGTAGAGGTCGCGCTGACCGGCGAGGAACTCCACGCCGCGCTCGCGGCCCCACGTGGGCCAGTGGTGCGACGCGAAGACTACTTCGAGGTCGCCGCCGAACAGGTCGATGGTCTCGGTGAGGTAGTTCGCCCAGGCGTGCGGGTCGCGCACGACGGCGCCGCGCAGCGTCAGCAGGTTGTGCAGCGTGTGGGTGGCGTCCTCGGCGGTGCACAGGGCGTGGCGGTCGGGGAAGTAGACCAGCATCTCGGCGGGCGCCTCGGTGCCGGGCGCCATCTGGAACACCATGCGGACGCCGTCGACCGTCTCCTCCTGCCCCGTCGTGGTGATCTCGACCGTGGGGTTGATCAGGGTGACGGTGCCGGTGGAGGTGGTCTGGCCGAGGCCGGCGCCGACCTGGCCCTGTGGGCCGCGGGCGAGCGCGGCCCCGTACATGTAGCCCGCGCGGCGGCCCATCGCGGTGCCGGCGTAGACGTTCTCGGCCACGGCGTGCTCGGTGAACTCGACGGGCGCGATGACGGGCACGCGGCCGGCGTCGACGTCCTCCTGCGTGGTGACGCCCTTGACGCCGCCGAAGTGGTCGACGTGGCAGTGGGTGTAGATGACGCCCGTGACCGGCCGGTCGCCGCGGTGCTCGCGGTACAGGGCGAGGGCGGCGGCCGCCGTCTCCGTGGCGATCAGCGGGTCGAGCACGATGACGCCCGTGTCGCCCTCGATGAAGGTCACGTTCGACAGGTCGAACCCGCGCACCTGGTAGATGCCCTCCACCACCTCGAACAGGCCCTGCTCCGCGACCAGCGTGGACTGGCGCCACAGGCTCGGGTTCACCGTGTCGGGCGCGTCGCCGGAGAGGAAGGAGTACGTGTCGTTGTCCCAGACGACGCGACCGTCCTCCGCGGTGATCGCGTTGGGGGTGCGGCGGCCGAGGAGGCCGCGCGTCGCGTCCTCGAAGTCCTGGCGGTCGGCGAAGGGCAGGCTGTCGAGGATCTGCTGCTGCTGGGCGGCGATCGAGGGCGTAGCTGGCTTCGGGGAGGTAGACATGGCGCCACGATGGCACCGCCGGACCACGAGCGCGCGCCGAGGCAGACCTGCTGCCCCGGCGCGCGGATGGGTCAGGCGTCGACCCGGACGAAGCCGCCGGTCTTGTAGCCGCGGTCGAAGAAGACCTCGGTGGGACCGTAGAAGCGGAACAGGCTGAACCAGCCGCGGCCGGGCACCGTCTTGAGCCAGTTCCCGGCGCCCTCGGGCTCGTCCGGCCCGATGATGAACGTGGTCGAGCCGTCCTCGTTGTGCACGAGGTCGTTCATGGAGTTCAGCGACGGATAGGTCTGCCCCACGGCGTCGACGCCCGCTGCGGTGTCGGCGTCGTAGAGGGTGATCGACCAGAACAGGCGCGCGGGCGGGTCGGCGGGCATGTCGAGGCGGTAGGTCCGCTCGCCGCGCAGGTACTCGCCGTCGGAGTCCTTGTACGCGCCGCCGTACTTCGCACCCAGGCCCGGCACGGAGGAGATCATGCCGGTGCTGATGGAGTAGTGGTTGACGAACATGTGCGCCTTGGCGTCCACGTGGGTGTGCCCGGTGTCGCGCCAGCGCCACTGCTCGTCGAGGAGCGTGTGCCAGAAGTCGTCCGTCTCGGTGAGCGCGTGCGCGGCCCACTGCCGGTCGGACCACCACAGGCCCTTGTTCTCCCGGTCGAAGTTGGCGGCGATGTTCTTGGCCATCTTCCAGCCGGTGACGGCGGCGGCCTCGAGGAGCTCGCGCTGGCGGGCCGTGGGTGCGAAGGTGTCGCCCTTGCGGATGCCGAGCGCGGCGAGCACCCCGTGCATGTACGGGTCGACGGCGTCCACGCGGTCGGACTGGATGAACTCGTCCAGCAGGTCGAAGTACGCGGCGCCACGGGGGAACAGGGCGTCGGCGGGGGTGTCGGAGACGTGCTCGAACCGCATCGGCTGCGCCTCGCCGTGCAGCGGGCGCACCGTGATGGCCTCGACGGACTGCACGCCCGGGCTCAGGTCCTCGTTGGAGGAGAAGAAGCCGCGCACGAAGATGAACACGCCGTCGGTGGGGCTGGTGAACACGAAGTGGCCCTCGGGGACCTCGCCGTCGTACCCCTCGGGCACGATGAGGTACGTGCCGCCCTCGCCGTGGTCCGGGCCGGGGATGCCGACGTCGCCCAGGTAGGTGCGGCCGTCGATCGTGGGGCCTGTCAGCGGGCGGTGCCAGAAGTCGTCGAGCAGGGCCTGCAGCTTCGGCGGGGCCTCGATGACCAGCGGGCCCGACTCGGCGAGGTTCGCGAACCCGAGCCCGTAGATGACGTCGGAGTTCGGCGTCGTGATGACGGTGTTCGGCTTGAGCCGCTGCTCCGTCACGGCCATGACGTTGTACCCGGTGCCGCCGCCGGCCTTGCCCATGCCGACCTTCATCGCGTACATGTTCACGGCCGGGAGCGCCCACAGGTAGGTCTGCGTGGCGCGCTGGAAGAACAGCTCGTCGTCGAGGGCGTCGCGCGTCTCGGTCGTCGGATAGCCGCCGTCGAAAGGCAGTGCAGCGAGCTCCTCGTACCGGTCGGTCGTCATGCGTCGTTCCTCTCCGCGGTTCGGGCTTTCCGCCGCGAGCCTAGGTTCGGCGCCGTCGGAGCGCCCGTCGAGTGGTGCGCCGTTCCGCGCGCGGATCGTCGTCGCCCTGCCTAGCGTGTGTCCCACCAGGTCAGATCGCTGCGCACCGAGAGGCACCGAGATGAGCACACAGGTCGCAGGGCACGCCAAGGGGACGACGGCGGCGCTGGTCGCGCTCACCGCGGCGTCCTGCCTGCAGGTGGTGGACCCGACCGCGAACAACATCGCGATCGTCGGCGCCAGCGTCGACCTCGACATGTCCAGCTCGGCGCGGGCGTTCGCGGCGAGCGTCGGCACCCTCGCGCTGGCCGCCTTCATCCTCACCACGGGCGCGCTGGGCGACCGGATCGGCCGCCGCAGGATCATGCTGCTCGGCCTCCTGACCGCGATCGCGGGCGGCATCATCACCGCGATCGCCCCCACGACGGCGATCTTCATGCTGGGGCGCGGGATCACCGGCATCGGGATCGCCGCCTCGTTCGGGCTGAGCTTCGCGCTGCTGCGCGAGGTGCTGCCCGACGCCATCCCGAAGGCCGTCGCGTTCTGGCTCGCCGGCCAGACCGCCGCGGCCCTCGTGCTCGGCGTGGTCGCCGGGTGGATGGCCGGGTTCGGCTGGCGCTTCGGCTACCTCACGATGCCGATCGTCGCCGTCGTCGCGTTCCTCATGTGCATGCGCGGGCTGCCCGAGGCGAAGGCCGACACGGTCGGCGCGTTCGACTACGTCGGGCTCGCCTCCATCGCGGTCTCGCTGATCGGCCTCATCTACGGCCTGTCGAACGCGGCCAGCTACGGCTGGGGCTCGGCCCAGGTGCTCGTCCCGGTGCTGGTCGGGCTCGTGTTCATGGCGGTCTTCATCTGGTGGGAAGGACGGATCCCGGCCCCGGCGTTCCCCGTCAAGCTGTTCAAGGACCCGGAGCTCGCCGGCTCGGTCGCCGTCGGCTTCTCGTTCAACATGTGGCAGGCCGTGGTGATGATCCAGCTGTCCATGCTGTGGCAGTACGTCTACCAGTACACGCCGCTGCAGGTGAGCCTCGGTCAGCTCCCCATGAGCCTCGCGATGGTCGTCGGCGCGGTGATCGCAGGACGGCTGCTGTCCCGGGGCATCCCCGCCTCGGCGAACCTCATCGTGGGCCACGTGCTGCTGATCGGCACGATGCTGCTGTTCGGGTTCTCGACCACCACGTCGCCGTACATCTTCTTCGCGATCCCGATGATCGTCGGCGGGTTCGCCCGCATGCTCAACGAGACGACCATGGGCCAGTTCTTCGTGGCCAAGCCGCCGCCCGCCCTGACGGGCGCGATGGCGTCGTCCAAGACGGCCATCGGGCAGACGAGCTTCGCCCTCGGCACCGCGCTGTCGTCCACGTTCCTGTTCGGCCAGTACGGCCGCGGCATCGCCGACGCCTTCGCCGCCGCCAACGTGGAACCGGCCCAGCAGGGCCAGTACACCGGCATGATCCAGCAGTACATCTCCGGCGGGGACCTGTCCGACTACGACCCCGCCGTCGTGCAGAAGGTGATCGACGAGGCGTCCGACGTCTTCCTGAGCTCGTTCAACGGGACGATGTTCATCATCGCGGGCTTCCTCACCTTCTTCGCCGTGATCAGCACGCTGTTCTTCGTGAAGGCGAACCGGGACCGCAAGGCCGGCCGCCTGGTCGACGGGCCCCTCACGCTCGACGGGCGCCCGGCGGCGCTCGCGGGCGGCGACGCCGGCCCCCAGAGCTGAGCCCGAGAAGGAACGAGGAAGCCATGACCGCGCCCGACCTGATCCTCACCCACGGCACCGTGATCACGGTGGACGACGTCGACACGATCGCCGAGGCGGTGGCCGTCACCTCCGGGACGATCACGGCCGTCGGGACCGCCGCCGAGGTCGAGGCCCTCGCGGGCCCCGGCACCGAGGTGGTCGACCTCGGGGGCAAGACCGTCGTCCCCGGCTTCGTTGACGCGCACAGCCACGTCTCGATGGGCGCCCCGTTCATCAAGCACGCCGCGCTCGCGGCCCCGCCCGTGGGCGACACCCGCACCGTCGACGACGTCCTGCGCAAGCTGCACGAGGCCAAGGACCGCAACCACCCCGGACCGGGGGAGTACATCATCGGGTGGGGGTACTACCCGGAGGCCATGGACGACGGCGGCGAGATCACGGCCGAGATCCTCGACCGGGAGTTCCCCGACCAGGCCGTCGTCATCGTGCACGTCTCCGCCCACGGCGGCGTCGTGAGCTCGAAGGTGCTCCAGGAGCTCGACCTCACCCCGGGGGTGCCCGACCCGGAGGGCGGCACGATCGGCCGGTACCCGGGCACCGACGTACCGAACGGCGTGCTGTGGGAGCAGGCGTGGATGGGCTTCGTGTTCGGCCTTCTCGACTACGGCCGCGAAGAGACCGACGCGATGCTCGCGGAGTACGCGCGCTGGGGCATGACGACCGTGCAGGACGGCGCGGCCACGCACGCGCAGGTCGAGAAGCTGCGCGCGTTCGCCGCGGAACGCCCCCTGTTGGTCGACGTGCGTTCCCTGGCGGCGTACCCCGAGCTCGACGCCGTGATCGAGTCCGGGCTGTTCGACACGACGGTCGGCGGGCACACGGTCCAGGGCGTGAAGCTCATCATCGACGGGTCCCCGCAGGGGCGTACCGCGTTCGTCACGGAGGAGTACCGCACGGGCGGGCCGGGCGGCGAGGAGCACTGGCACGGCCTCGCCAACATGGACCAGGACCAGACCGACGCCGTCGTCACCACGGCGTACCGCCACGGCGTCCAGGTGTTCGCGCACTGCAACGGCGACGCGGCCGTCGACCGGCTCCTGGACGCCCACCGGGCGGCGGTCGCGGCGGGCGCCACGCCCACCGGGCGCACCATCCCGATCCACTCGCAGGTCATGCGCCTGGAACAGCTCGACGACTACGTGGCCGCAGGGTTCGAGCCGTCGATGTTCACCGTGCACACCCTCCTGTTCGGCGACACCCACATCGCCAACTTCGGCGAGGAGCGGGCCTTCGGCATCTCGCCCATGCGCTCCGCGATCGACAGGGGGCTGCGGCCGACCAACCACTCCGACTACCCGGTGACGCCGATCAACCCGTTCCTGCTGCTGTGGAGCTCGGTGTCCCGCACCTCCACCGGCGGGGTCGTCCTCGGCGAGGACCAGCGCGTCACCCCGCTCGAAGGCCTGCGCGCCCTGACGATCAACGCCGCCTACGAGCACCGGACGGAGGGTGACCGCGGGTCGATCGAGGTGGGCAAGCTCGGGGACCTCGCCGTGCTCAGCGCCAACCCGCTGGAGGTCGCGGTGGACGAGATCCAGGACATCGTGGTGCTGCGGACGTTCAAGCGAGGCGTCACCGTGCACGACTCCTCGTCCGCCGCGTCATGAGCGGGTCCGCGCCGACGGGCACCGGGGGCGCGTCGGCGTCGACGCCCGCCTCCGTCGACGGCGTCGCGCGGCGCCCGGGACTGGCGATCCTCGCGCTGACGGTCGCGGGCGTGGCGCAGGCGGCCGACGTGTCCCTGCACAACACGGCGCTCGCGTCCGCCGCCGCAGAGTTCGGCATGTCGGCGACGCAGCGTTCCGTCGCCGCGTCCGCGGCGACGCTCGCCCTGGCGGCGTCGATCCTCACGATCGGCACGGTCGGCGACCGGTACGGGCGCCGGCTCACGCTCATGTGGTGCGCGGTCGCGCTCGTCGTCGGGGGGCTGGTCACGGCGGTCGCGCCGGGCTTCGAGCTCTACCTCACGGGCAGGGTGATCACCGGCGTCGGACTCGCCGGGACGCTCGCCCTGTCGATGGCGCTCATCCGGACCGTCGCGCCCGACCACATCCCGTCGGCGATGTCGCTCTACTTCACGGGACAGGTCGGGTTCACCCTGCCGCTCACGATCCTCGGTGGCTGGCTCATCGGGGAGAACTGGCGCCTGGGCTACCTGGTGGTCCCCGTCGTCGGCGCGACGGCGTTCGCGCTGAACAAGGTCTTCGTCCCCCGGTCGAAGGCGGTGCACCGCCGCAAGTCCGACCCCGTGGGCCTGGTGCTCGTCGCGCTGGCGCTGGTCGGCATCATCTGGGGCGTGAGCGGTGCCTCGGGCGGCTGGCTGACGGCGCGCGTGCTCGTGCCGCTCCTGGTCGGGGTGGTGTCGATGGTGGCGTTCCTGTGGTGGGAGTCCCACCATGACGAGCCGGCGCTGCCCGTGAAGCTCTTCAAGGACCGCAACCTGGCCGGCGCGCTCACCGCGGACATGTCCTTCAACATGTGGCAGGCCGTCATGGTGCTGCAGCTGTCGTTGCTGTGGCAGTACGTGTACTCCTACACGCCGCTCGAGGTCACGCTCGGCCAGCTGCCCGCCACGCTCGCCATGGTGCTCGGCGCCTTCGCGGCCGGGCGGCTCGCGGCGCGCGGGCGGCGTCCGCAGTCCCTGGTCCTCCTCGGCCTGGCGGGCGTGGCGCTCACGATGTTCCTGTTCACCCTGGGTGGGGCGTCGACCCCGTACTGGGTGTTCGGCGTCGCGCTGGTGATCGGCGGCTTCTCGCGCATGCTGACGGAGACGGCCGCCGGCGAGTTCTTCGTCGAGGTGCCGCCGCCCGACCTCGTGGGCGCGACCGTCGCGAGCAAGCCCGCCATCGGGCAGGCGTCGTTCGCCCTCGCGTCCGCGCTCAGCTCCACGCTGCTGTACGCCGGGATCGGCCGCGGCCTCGGGGACCGCCTGACCGAGCTGGGCCTCACGCCGGAGCAGCAGGGACAGGTGGTGGGGTGGTTCTCCGACGACGCCGTGCCCGCCTGGGCCCGCGGCTCCGACCTGTTCGACCAGGTCGTCGCCGCCTCGACCGACGCGTACGTCGGCGCCTACCGGACGACGACGCTGGTGTTCGCGATCCTCTTCACCGTGCTGTTCGGCATCGCCTGGCGCTTCCTGCGCCACGCGCCGTCGGAGAACGCTGCGGCGCGATAGCGCAAAGCGTCAACCCGCCCCGCTCGATGAGCTGCACTGCCTGCTCCGTACCCGTGGACCTCAGGACGGCGGTTATATAACTCCAAGTTGGGTGTCGGCAGAGTTATATAACTATGCATTCGCGGGTGCGCGTCTGCCCAGTTCCGCGGCGGTGAGCAGCAGGGACGCCACCATGACGTTCGCGCTGCGCGGTACCGAGCGAGGTGGCCGAGCGTTGCGCGCGGGGGTTCCGACCCAGACAGAGCGAACTCGCCCCACTCCTCCGCGGCTCCGCCCTCGGCTTCCGCAACGTCACCCCGCGCAGGTTCGACTCCTGCCACGTCAGCTGCTCGCTTCTTCTGGGGCCTTCCGAGAGTGAACGAGCTCGCTCTGTCCGGTCGGGACGCCGTGGGCCAGAGGGCGATGACCGCGGTGATCAGGGAGCGACCGAGTGCTCGGTCGGGCCCTCGCACTCCGCTCAGCGGTGCCTTCGGCCCAGCTCCGCCGCGACGAGCAGCAGCGCGGCGGTGAGCAGCAGGGACGCCACCATGACGGTCACCAGCACCTCCGGCGTGTCGACGAAGCTGGTCCCGGCGATGAGCAGGGCGGCGGACAGGTTGCGCTGCGCGGTCCCCAGCGAGGTGACCGAGCGCTGCGCGCGGCCGGAGCCGCCGAGCAGCCAGCCGACGACCAGGCACACCGCGGTGAACAGGAGGGTCGCGAGCAGCACCCCGGTACCCACCTGGTCCCAGATCTGGGGCAGCCCCACCAGCACCGCGGAGCCGATGCCGAGCGCGAGCGCCGTCGTCGACACCCGGTTGAGGATCGGCGCGAGCTTTGCGGACTCGGGGTAGCGGGCCCGCACGGCCAGCGCGACGGCGAGGGGCAGCAGCATGAGCAGGAGCAGCGGGCGGGCGATGTCCCAGGCGCTGACGGTGACGCCGTCGACCAGCAGCGGCAGCACGAGCGGCACGTACGCGACGGTGACGACCATGAGCAGCACCATGAGGCCCACGGAGTAGGGCACCTCGCCCTTGGCGAGCTGCGCCAGCTTGGGCAGGAAGGGTGCGCCGGCGGCGACACCGAGGAGCAGCAGGCCGAGGGACTGGGAGTCGCTGAGGCCGAACAGCGCGGCGATCGCCCAGGCGGCGGCGGGCGCGACGACGAAGCTGGTCACCAGGCCGAGGACCACGAGCTTGGCGTCCTTGAGCGGGGTGAGGATCTGCTGCACCGTCAACGACAGGCCGAGGCCGATCATCGACGCGAGCACGAAGACGAGGATCGCCACCTGGGCGATGGCGGTGAGGACGTCGGTCACGAGGGCTCCTGCTCGGTGGTCGGGTCTGTCGGGGTGCTCGGCGCGCGTGCGGTGCGGCGGCGCTCGGCCAGGTCGTAGGCCTCGCGGACGGAGCCGAGCAGCACGTCGGACTCGGGGACGACGGCGTCCTGCAGCCGCTGCGACACGCCGCCGGTGGCGAACCGGCCCGCCAGGGCGGCGGGGACGCCGCAGACGACGACCTCGACGCCGTGGTCGTGCCAGCGGTCCAGGAGGCGGTCGAGGGACTTGAGGAACGTCGTGGACGGGATGCCGGCCGAGCCGCGCAGCGAGATGACCAGGGCGGCGTCGCGGGTGCCGGCGGTGTGGGGCCACTCCTCCTCGAGGCGGTTCACCTCGGCGAAGAACCCGCTGCCCAGGTAGTGCAGCACGGTGGTGCGGCCGCTGGGCAGGACGGCGGGCGCGTCCTCGACGCGGAACTCGCCGTCCGTCGTCGGGACGAGCTCGACCAGCCGACCGCGCCGGGCGGACTGCACGGCGAACAGCACGATCGACAGCGCGGCGCCGAGGAAGATCGCCTGCTGCAGGGGGAGCTGCGTGGTGGCGGCGAAGGTCACGACGAGCGCGGCTGCGGAGAGCCACGAGGTGCGGAACACCAGCACGATGTCGGCCCAGCGCCCGACGACGAGCTCGCCGCCGATGACGAGCAGCAGCCCGCCGATCACGGCCATCGGGATCTCGCCGGCGAGCGGGCCGAGGAGCAGCACGAGGACGACGAGCCACAGCCCGGCGAAGATGCCGGCCCAGCGGGTCTGCGCGCCGCCGCTGGTCGCGACGCCGGTGCGCGACAGCGACCCGCCGGTGGGCAGCGCGCCGAAGAAGCCGCCGGCGACGTTGGCGAGGCCCTGGGCCGTGAAGTCCCTGGACACGTTCGTCCGCGTGCCGTCCGGGTTGGGCACGGCGGCGCCGATCCCGGCGGCCTGCGCGAGCGCGACGAGCGCGATGGCGAACGACCCGGTGGCGAGCGCGGGCAGCGCGCCGAGGTCGGGGAGCGTGAACGGGGGCAGCGACCGGGGGATGGCGGCGATGTCGGAGACCCGCTCGACCTCCGTGCCGAGGATCGCGACGACCACGGTCACGAGGACGAGGGCGAGGAGGGTCGCGGTCTTGCGCAGGCGTCGCACCGCGTGGAGCACCGCCCAGACGGCCACGGTGGCGGCGGCGACCAGCACGGTCGACAGGTCCCAGTCGCCCACGTGCACCAGGGCCTCGACGAGCTTGCCCACGGTGTTGTGCGCCTCGGGGACGTACCCGGTGGCGTCCTTGACCACCCCGGCGACGATCTGCACCGCGATCCCGGCCGTGAAGCCCGTCATCACCGCCGTCGAGACGAACGACATCACCGAGCCGAGCCGCAGCACGCCCAGCAGCGCCATCCACAGCCCGACCAGCAGCGTCATCGTGGCGACGGCGCCGACGTCGCCCGGGTCGAGCCCGGCGTCCGACAGGACGCTGCTCGCGGTGAAGGCGATCGCGCTGGTGAGGGTGGTGACCATGAGCACGGTGCGGGAGAAGATCGACCCGATCACCGTGGGCACGGCACCCGACCACAGGCCCAGCGGGGCGGCGAACCCCCCGACGGTCGCGTACGCCATGCCCTCCGGGATGGAGAAGAGGCCGGTCACGAAGCCGGAGACCACGTCGCGGGGGGTGGGTTTCGGCACATCCAGCACCCTGCACCACACCCTCGAGCAGCGCGACCGGGGGGCCGCAGGAAGGGTCGGGGGCATCGCCGAGCGCGGTTTCGAGCGACAACCGGGGTGTCACGTGCCAGGGTGAGGCTAGTTCCGGGGTGGCGCAGGTCACATCCGCGCGGGGCCCGGTGTCGGACGCCGAAGTGCTCCTGGGGGTCGAGGTATGTCGGGTTCGCCGGAAAGGTTACGCCGTGGGGTGTCCGCGGTGACCGCAGGCGTGCTGGCCCTGGGCGGGGCGCTCGTCGTCGTGGCCGCGCCCGTAACGTCCGCACCGACCGCGGCCGCCGTACCCGGCAACCCTGGCGTCCCCGGCGACCCCGAGGTGCTCTACACCGAGGACTTCGAGAACGCCCCCAACGGCTCGAACGTCCTCCTCACCGACTACACGGGCGCCCAGGGGACGAGCTACACGGCCGCCGCCTTCTGGGCGAACCGGGCCAACTGCAACGGCTTCATCGTCGACTGGGGGAGCCCGCGCGACGCGGCCGACTGCACCGACGTGAGCAACGCCGCCTCGGTGTACGACGCCATGCTGGCCATCCCGCACGCGCTGGGGCAGCTGCGCGGGGTTGATCCTCAGACCAACGGGGCGGCGGCGTCGTACACCGCGGACGGCGCGACCGGCGCCCAGATCCAGTTCCAGACCGCGACCCCGGTCGCGCTGCCCGTGGCCAACCGCTTCGTGACGTTCTCCGTGGACGCCGGCGCGATGAACTGCAACGTCTCCGCCCCTCTGCTGCGGTTCTACTTCCTCGACGCGGCGAACACGGAGACGGCGGTGTCCAGCTCGCCCATCAACGTGTGCACCGACCCGCGGGGGGAGACGCTGACCGGCGTCCCGACCCCAGGGGGCACGAGCCGGACCGTGCGCGTCGGCACGTTCGCCGCCAACGGCTCCACCCTCGTCACGGGCGACAGCCTCGGCATCCGCTTGCGCAACCAGAACAGCGCGGCGAACGGCAACGACGGCGCCTACGACAACATCCAGGTGCTCGACGTCAGCCCACAGCTCGACAAGGAGTTCTCGCCGACGTCGGCCGTCGTCGGCGGGCGGTCCACGCTGACGTTCACGGTCACGAACACCTCGGAGCTCGCGGCGAAGGACGGCTGGGAGTTCACGGACAACCTGCCCGCCGGGCTCGAGGTGGCCCGGCCGCCGTCGGTCGAGACGGACTGCGACGCCGACGTCGCCGCCACCGGCGGCGGGACGACCGTCGCGGTGACGGACGGCGTGCTCGCTGCCGGCGAGACGTCGTGCACGATCAGCGTCGACGTCACGTCGCGCACCGCCGGGACGTACACGAACGGCCCGTCGGACGTCGAACCCACCACAGGGCTCGACCTCCCCGCCGAGACGTCGGTCACGTTCACCCCGTTCGTCGGCTCGGGCGCGTGCCCGACGCCGGCGTTCCTCTTCCAGAACGCGCCGTCGGCCACGCCGACGGAGATCGACCTGGTCACCGGCGAGCTCGTGGACCGGCCGGCCCTCACGGACGTCGCGTTCAACGGCGTCGGGTACAGCGAGCTCGCCGACGCGTTCTTCGGCATGGACAACCCGACGGACCAGATCTACCTGGTCTCGCCGGACTACACGACCGTGGCGAACCTAGGGTCGCCGGACTACTCGAACGTGTCCTTCACGTTCGCCCAGCTCTTCCCGGGCGGGGTCCCCATCGGTGACGTCTCACCCGACGGCGTGCTCTACCTGGGCGGCGGCGGCTCGGGTACCCGGTCCTGGATGGCGGTGGACGTCGACCAGGACTCGCCGACATACCTCCAGGTGCTCGACGGGGGCACCGTGCCCGCGCCGGCAGCGCCCGTCAACGCCGGCCTGGACTGGGTCTACAACCCGGACGACGGACGCCTCTACTCCTTCGGGGTGAACACCAACAACGGCAACGCGTTCATCTACGCGTTCGACCCGGACAACCCGTCGGCGGGGTTCGTCCAGGTGGCCGCGCTGGGCGCCCTCACCGCCCCGAACGGCCAGTCGGCGACGGGCGGCAGCTCTCCCTTCGGTGCCACGTACGGCAGCCCGGGGTTCCTGTACGGGGCGAACAACCAGACGGGCCAGATCTGGCGTATCCCGGCCGACGACCCGACGTCGGCGACGTTCTTCGCCTACGGACCCGGCCCGACGAACAACAACGACGGCGCACGGTGCGCCACCGCGCCGATCCTGGCGGACCTGGGGGATGCGCCGGACACCTACGGCACGACGCTGTCGCGGGACGGCGCCCGGCACGGGCTGGTCGGCTTCGACGCCACGACGAACACCGCGCCGCTCATGCTGGGCGACGCGAACACCGTCGACCCGGACGACGACGGCGCGCCGACGACGGACGCGAGCGGCGACGACGCGGCGGGCGTGGACGACGAGGCCGCCGTCGCGAGCCCGGTCGAGGTGAGCCCGACGTCGGAGTCCACCGTGAGCGTCACGGTCACGAACGACGCGGACGAGCCCGCCACGCTGGCCGGGTGGGTCGACCTGGACGGCGACGGCACCTTTACGGCCGGAGAGCGGGCCACGGCCGCGGTGCCGGCGGGCTCGGGCACGGCCGCGTACGACCTGACGTTCCCGGCGGCCGCGACGTCGGGCGACACGTTCGCCCGGTTCCGCGTGTTCTCGGGTGCGGTCGACGACCCTGCCCCGATGGGGGCGGTGTCGGGGGGTGAGGTCGAGGACTACCCGGCCGCCGTGGTGGCGGAGCCGTTCGTCCCCGACCTGCCGCTGCAGTGCGGGACGGCGACCCGGTACCGGTGGATCACGACCAACACGTTCTACAACGACGACTTCGGCACGGCGTCCGTCCGCAACCTCTGGGTGCCGGACGGCGGGGTGGCCATCGACCCGGACGGTGCGGAGACCACGAACAACGGGGTGGCGGGAGACGCGAACCCGTACCTGAGCCCCGTCTACATCAACGACGCCACGGGAGCGACGGCGGTCGACGGGGGGCTGCTGGGCGAACCGGTCGCGACGACGCAGATCCCGGACGCGTCGGACATGGGGGACTACGGCGAGACGGTGACCGACGCCGCGGCGGCGAACGGCCTGGTGCCACGCTCGGAGGTCATGGTCACGGTGAGCCACGTGAGCGGCACGCCGGGGGCGCCGGTGTCGCTGACGCTCAGCAAGCCGAGCACCAACACGGTCCTCACGGCGTACGTCACCGACTCCGACGGGACCGTCCTGGACACCGTGCCGTGGCGGATCGCGCCGGACGCCGTGACGGAGACCCTCGACGGCTTCGACTACCCCGCGGACGGCCAGCTCTACGTGTACACGCTCGACCTCGACCCCGCCGTCCGCGGGCTGGCGACGAGCGTCCTGGGCTTCGCCTGCCCCACCGACCTCGGCGACGCGCCCGACTCGTACGGCACCACGGTCGCCTCGGACGGCCCGCGGCACGAGCTCCTCGCGTTCGACCCGGAGGCGGGCACGTCCCCGCTGATGCTCGGGTCGGCGGTCGACGCGGAGGACGACGGCGTCCCGTCAGCGGGAGCGGACGGCGACGACACGGCCGGTGCGGCAGACGACGAGGACGGCGTCGCCGCCCCGATCAGGCTCAGCCCGGTGGGGGCGACCACGGTGACGGTCTCCGTCACCAACGACACCGACGCGGCGGCCACGCTCGCCGGCTGGGTGGACCTGGACGGGGACGGTGCGTTCCAGGCGGACGAGCGTCAGAGCGTGACGGTCCCGGCGTCGTCCGGCACGGCGGACTACGAGCTGGCCTTCGGCGCCGCGACGACGACGGCCGGTACGTACGCGCGCTTCCGCCTGTTCCCCGGCGACGTGCCGGCTCCGTCGCCGATGGGTCCGGCGGACGGCGGCGAGGTGGAGGACTACCCGGCCGACGTGCTGCAGGCGGGTCTGACGATCACCAAGTCGACGGACGCCGCGGACCAGGTGCTGCCGGGCGACACGGTGACCTACACGGTGACCGTCGAGAACACGGGCGGGGTGCCGTACACCGCGGACGACCCGGCCGCCTTCACCGACGACCTGACGGACGTCCTCGACGACGCGACGTATGGCGGGGACGCGACCGCGGACGCCGGCACCGTGGACTACAGCGCGCCGACGCTGTCGTGGTCGGGCCCCCTCGCGGTCGGGGAGGCCGCGACGATCACGTACTCGGTGACGGTCGGCGACCCGCTGCCTGCGGGCGGGGACGGGACGTTGACGAACGCCGTCGTCGGCCCGGCGGAGTCGAGCTGCGTGGACGGCACCGAAGAGGGCTGTACGACCGACCTGCCGGTCCGGTCGTTGCAGATCACCAAGACGGCCGACCCGGCGGCGGCGGCGGCCGCGGGGGGCACGGTGACGTACACGGTGACGGTGGAGAACACCGGCCAGGTGGAGTACACGGCCGACGCCCCGGCGACGTTCACCGACGACCTGACCGAGGTGCTGGACGACGCGGCCTGGGACGACGACGCGGCCGCGGACGTCGGGACGGTGTCGTACACCGAACCGGAGCTGTCCTGGTCGGGGGCCCTCGGGGTCGGGGAGGTCGCGACGATCACGTACTCGGTGACGGTCGGCGACCCCCCGGCGGGCGACGAGGAGCTCGTCAACGCGGTGACCGGCCCGCCGGAGTCGAACTGCGACGACGGCACGGAGGAGGGCTGCACGGTCACCCTGCCGGTGCTGATGATGGAGATCGAGAAGACCGCGGACGTCGAGAGCGTGGCGCCCGGGGGCACGGTGGGCTACACGGTGACCCTGACGAACACGGGCACCGCGCCGTTCACCGCGGAGTCCCAGTCGGCGGCGTTCCTGCTGGACGACCTGTCCGGGGTGCTGGACGACGCGACGTACAACGACGACGCTGCGGCCGACGGCGAGACGAACAACCTGGGCCTGTTCGGGACGGACCTGTTCTGGGTGGGGCCGCTGGAGGTCGGCGAGGCGGTCACCGTCACGTACTCGGTGACGGTGAACGACCCGGCCACGGGTGACGGGGTGCTGGTCAACGCCCTGGTCGGGCCACCGGCGTCGAACTGCGACGACGGCACCGAGGAGGGCTGCACCACGCAGACGCCCGTGCAGTCCTTGGAGATCACCAAGTCCGCGGACCCGGCCGGCGAGGTGCTGCCCGGGGGCACGGTGGCGTACACGGTGACGGTGGAGAACACGGGGCAGTACGCCTACACGGCGGACGACCCGGCGACGTTCACCGACGACCTGACCGACGTCCTCGACGACGCCGCGTACGGCGACGACGCGACCGCGGACGTGGGCACGGTGGACTACGGCGAACCGATCCTGACGTGGTCGGGCGCGCTGGAGCCCGGGGAGACGGCGACCGTCACCTACTCGGTGACGGTGGACGATCCCCTGGCCGCGGACGGTGACGGCACGCTGACGAACGCCGTCGTCGGGCCGCCGGAGTCGACCTGTGACGACGGCACGGAGGACGGCTGCACCACCGCGGTGCCGGTGCGGGCGCTGCAGATCACGAAGACGTCCGACCCGGCCGCCGAGGTCGCCCCGGGCGGCACGGTGAGGTACACGGTGACGGTGGAGAACACCGGGCAGGTGGCCTACACGGCGGACGACCCGGCGACGGTCACGGACGACCTGACCGGGGTGCTGGACGACGCGAGCTGGAACAGCAACGCGACTGCCGACACGGGTGCCGTGTCGTACGCGGAGCCGACGCTGTCGTGGTCGGGTGCGCTGGAGCCCGGAGAGACGGCGACGATCAGGTACTCGGTGACGGTGGACGACCCGCTCGCCGAGGACGGCGACGGCACGTTGACGAATGCCGTGGTGGGGCCGCCGGAGTCGACCTGTGACGACGGCACGGAAGACGGCTGCACCACGGACGTGCCGATCCGGACGCTGGAGATCCACAAGTCGGCCGACCCGGCGGACGCCGTGACCCCGGGCGGCGTGGTCACGTACACGGTGACGGTGGAGAACACCGGGCAGGTGCCGTACACCGCGGAGAATCCGGCGAGGTTCACAGACCTCCTGTTCGGGGTGCTGGACGACGCGACCTGGAACGACGACGCGACGGCCGACATCGGGACGACGTCGTACACGCAGCTGGAGCTGTCGTGGTCGGGTGCGCTGGACCCGGGGGAGACGGCGACGATCACGTACTCGGTGACGGTCGACGACCCGCCGGCAGCGGGTGGGAACGGCAGGTTGACGAACCTCGTCTTCGGCCCGTCCGAGTCGAACTGCGCTGGTGACCCGAACACCCCGGAGCAGCCGCCCGGTTCGCCGGCTGACTGCGTGACGACGGTACCGATCCGGGCGTTGACGATCACCAAGACCGCTGACCCGGCGGGCGAGGTGGCTCCGGGCGACACGGTGACGTACACGGTCACCGTCCAGAACACCGGGCAGGCGTCGTACACGGCGGACGACCCGGCGACGTTCGACGACGACCTCACGGACGTCCTCGACGACGCGTCGTTCAACGACGACGCGACGGCCGACGTCGGGTCGGCGACCTACGCGGAGCCCACCCTGTCGTGGTCCGGCGCGCTGGAGCCCGGCGAGACGGCGACGATCACGTACTCGGTGACGGTGGACGACCCGCCCGCCGAGGACGGCGACAGCACGTTGACGAACGCTGTCGTCGGGCCGCCCGAGTCGAACTGTGACGACGGCACGGAGGACGGCTGCACCACGGACGTGCCGGTGCGGGCGTTGCAGATCACGAAGTCGGCGGACCCGGCGGACGCGGTGGCTCCGGGCGGCACGGTGACGTACACGGTGACGGTGGAGAACACCGGGCAGGTGGCGTACACGGCGGACGACCCGGCCTCGGTCACGGACGACCTGTCGGACGTGCTGGACGACGCGACGTTCAACGACGACGCGACAGCGGACGTCGGGACGACGACCTACGCCGAGCCGACGCTGTCGTGGTCCGGCGCGCTGGCCCCGGGGGAGACGGCCACGATCACGTACTCGGTGACCGTGGACGACCCCCCGGCCGAGGACGGCGACGGCACGTTGACGAACTCCGTCGTGGGACCGCCGGAGTCGAGCTGTGACGACGGCACGGAAGACGGTTGCACCACGGACGTGCCGGTGCGGGCGTTGCTGATCACGAAGTCGGCGGATCCGGCGGACGAGGTGGCTCCGGGCGGCACGGTGACGTACACGGTCACCGTCCAGAACACGGGGCAGGCGCCGTACACGGCGGACGACCCGGCGACATTCACGGACGACCTGACCGGGGTGCTGGACGACGCGGCCTGGAACGACGACGCGGTCGCGGACGTCGGGACGGCGACCTACGCCGAGCCGACGCTCTCCTGGTCGGGCGCGCTGGAGCCCGGGGCGACGGCGACGATCACGTACTCCGTGACGGTCGACGACCCGCCCGCCGAGGGCGGCGACGGCACGTTGACGAACTCCGTCGTGGGACCGCCGGAGTCGACCTGTGACGACGGCACGGAGGACGGCTGCACCACCGACGTGCCGGTCCGGGCGCTGGAGATCAGCAAGACAGCCGCTCCCGCCGGCTCCGCCAGCCCCGGGGACACGGTGACGTACACGGTCACGGTGACGAACACGGGCCAGGTGGCGTACTCGGCGGACGACCCGGCGTCGGTCACGGACGACCTGTCGGACGTCCTGGACGATGCGGCGTTCAACGACGACGCGACGGCCGACGTCGGGACGGCGTCGTACGCCGAGCCGACGCTCTCCTGGTCCGGCGCGCTGGAACCGGGGGAGACGGCGACGATCACGTACTCGGTGACCGTGGACAGCCCGCCGGCCGAGGACGGCGACGGCACGCTGACGAACGCCGTCGTCGGGCCGCCCGAGTCGAACTGTGACGACGGCACGGAGGACGGCTGCACCACGGACGTGCCGGTCAACGGCCTGGAGATCCGCAAGACGGCGGACCCGCAGGGTGCGGTGACGGCCGGAGACACGGTCACGTACACGATCACGGTGACGAACACCGGTCAGACCGCGTACAGCGACGAGAGCCCCGCGACGGTCACCGACGACCTCACGAACGTGCTGGACGACGCCGTGTACGACGGCGACGCGACGGCGGACGTCGGTGAGGTCTCGTACGCGGAGCCCGAGCTGTCCTGGTCGGGCGCGCTCGATCCCGGCCAGACCGCGACGATCACCTACTCGGTGACGGTGGGCGACCCGCCGGGCGGGGACGCGACCCTGGCGAACGCCGTCCTCGGCCCGCCGGAGTCGAACTGCCCGGTGGCGATCCCGACCGGCGGCGGCGGGATGGCCGCCGGGGTGTCCACCGCGACCCCGCAGCTGCCGGAGGGCTGCCAGGTCGTCACGCCGGTCCGGGCGTTCGAGGTCACCAAGTCCGTCGACACGGACGAGGCGGCCCCCGGCGACCTGGTGACGTACACCGTCACGGTGACCTCGACGGGCGCCGCGCCGTACACGGACGACGTGCCGGCGAGCGTCTCCGACGACCTGTCCGACGTGCTGGACGACGCCACGCCGGCGGGCCTGCCGACGGCGAGCGCGGGCGAGCTGCGGTTCGACGACCCGGTCCTCGCCTGGCGCGGGCCGCTGGACGTCGGCGGCACGGTGACCGTGACGTACGCGCTGCGGGTGGACGACCCGGCCGCGGGCGACGGGACGATGGTGAACGTCGTGGTGACGCCGGAAGGCTCCGGCGGGTCCTGCGCGGCGGACGACGGGTGCACCACCTCCACGGACGTCGTGCCCGGTTCCGGGGGCGGCTTCCTGCCGCGGACGGGCGCGGACGTGGTCGCCGCGCTCCTGGCCGCGGTCGTGCTCCTGCTGGGTGGGGCGCTGCTCTACCGCTTCGGGACGCGACGACGGGAGGAATGACCCGGACGCGGCCTGGTGGGGGCGAACGCGAAGAAATCGTCGTTCAACGCGCCAAGTCGTGTGAACTCTGACACCGTCGGTGTGGTCTGCGCACGAGGGTGTGCGCGGGGTGGTGGCACCGGGGTGGGGGAGAGCTTCGATGGCAGACGGACGCACGACGAGGCACGGCGCACGGCACGCACGCAGGCGGCAGGGCAGACGCTTCAGCCGCGGCTGGTCCGTGCTCGGCGTGGTCGCGCTCGCGCTCGGTGGCGCCGTCATCCCGGCGACGTCGGCGTCCGCGGCGGACTGGCAGATCGGCAAGCTCGAGACGAGCACCGGGCCGTACCAGCCGGGGGAGACCGTCACGTGGGTGATCACGGTGTCGTGCTCGGACCCGAACCAGGACCCGTGCACGCCGACCACGGTCACCGACCCGCTGCCGGACTACGTCGAGCTGGTCAGCGCGTCGATCCAGAACCAGGACGGCGCCACGGGCGGTTCGCTCGACGCCGACACGGACACGGACACCGTGACGTACACGGCCGACAGCGTGAACAACGGCGGCCAGGTCCAGATCCTCATCACCGGCACGATCGCCGACGACATCCCGTACAGCGCGAGCGGTGAGCCGATCACGAACACCGCCACGGTGGACTCGGACAACGCCGCCGAGCAGTCCGCGAGCGACGACATCATCCCCGAGGTGCCGCTGAGCCTGGACTCCGACACCACCAAGACGATCGACCCTGCGGGCGCGATCGCGAACCCCGGCACGGCCGCGACGATGACCATCGGGAGCACCAACACCTCGAACGACACGGTCGACTCCCTGGTGATCGTCGAGCCGACGGCGGGCACCGACCCGAACCCGTTCACCTACCTGGGCTTCACCGGGTGGGGCGACGTCTCCTGGCCCGCGGGCGCGACGGCGGCCGACGTGGCGTTCACCTGCGCGGACGGCACCACGCCGACGGCGACCAGCACCACCGCCGACACGCTGCCCGACCCGCCGGCCGGGTGCGACGTCGAGGGCTTCACGGTGACGTTCACCGGCGCGATCGAGCAGGGCGCGTCCGCGTCGATCCCGATCGCCGTCGAGCAGACCGACGCCGTCACGGAGCTCACCGCAGAGACCACGGTCACCAACTCCACGTCGTCGAACGTGGTCCACGGCGACGACGAGTCGGACCCGACGACGGCGACCGACACCTACGTGATCACGCCGCCGAACAACAGCGTCACGCCGACCAAGACGTTCAGCCCCGACGTGGTGAGCGCGGGCGACCCGACGACGGTGACCCTGGGCGCGACGAACGACGGCGACCCGACCACCGAGCTGACGATCACGGAGCCGTCGCCCGGCACGGACAGCCCGTTCGAGGGCGCCGACCCGCTCACCTTCACCGGGTGGGGCACGGACGGCGCCGGCGCGGGCGTGGTGTGGCCGAACAACGCGGACGCCGCGAGCGTGACGTTCACCTGCGCCGACGGGACCACGACGGACCCGATCCCCGCCGAGGCGGAGGACACGCTGCCCGACCCGCCTGCCGGTTGTGAGGTCGTCGGGTTCTCCGTCGAGTTCACCGGCGACATCGTCACCGGCGCCGAGGCGACGATCCCGTTCACCGCGGACACCGACCCGGACCAGGAGGTGGACGACGTCGTCCACCCGAACGAGATCACGGCGACGATCCCGAACGACTCCGAGACCGCGTCCGACGACCTCACGACGCTGACGGACCGGCTCGCGACCGACACGACCAAGTCGATCTCGCCGTCCACGATCCCGGCGCTGCCCGGCCAGACCGTCGTCGTCGGCCTCCCGACCCAGCTGCTGCCGTTCGGCCCGGACGGGTCGACCACCAACGCGGACGAGGTCGTCATCCAGGACCCGACCGACACGGGTGCACCCGGCGAGTTCTGGGACAACTTCACCGCCTCGTCCGTCCGGTCCACCGAGGTGCCCGCCGGCACGTCGCTGACCATCAACTACTGGGACGGCACCGCGTGGGTGGAGGCGCCGGACTGCGGCAGCCCCGTGGAGGGCGCCGCGACGGTGAACTGCGACCTGCCGGACGGGGCGCAGGGCGTCCAGTTCGTCTACGAGGACAACACCGGCGAGGGCATCCCGCCGGGGACGAGCTTCTCCCCGAACTTCGTCGCCGCGTACACGGGCCCCGAGGACCGCGACGCCCCGATCGAGAACTGCGGCGCGTCGAGCGCGTCCAACAGCGCGATCGCGCCGACCGACCCCGCCGAGGGCTGCGACACCGTCGACCCGTTCCCGGTGCCGGTGGGCCCGGGCGACCTCGACTTCATCGCGAAGGACTTCCTCGCCCCCGAGGGCCAGACCGGCGAGCCCTACACGCTGCGGGCGCGCACCCAGGACGGGATCACGGCGCAGATCACGTGGTCGACCAACGGGTTCGAGAACGTGGACCCGATGGTCATCAGCGACATCGCCGACCCCGTCGCCGCGGACGACCCGGCGATCTCCGGCTCGTTCTATGACGCGTTCAACCTCACGCGCGTCGAGGCGATCGACAGCTCGGTGGACCCGCTGATCCAGTACGACGCCATCACCGGGGTCGAGCTGTTCATCGACGGCGCCTGGGTCGACGCGTCCGGCGACCCGTGCAGCGTGGCCGCGCCCTGTGACGGGTCGTTCCCCGGCTACACGCTGACGGCCGCTGAGCAGGAGGCCGCGACCTCGGTCCGGCTCACCTACACCGAGTCGCCGTCGCGGGCCGAGTTCCCGACCGACCCGACCGTCCCCGCCGCCGGCAGCGGCGTGGCCCGCTCGACCCAGGCGGACGGGCGGCACCTCGACCTGACGTTCGAGCTGCGCGACGACCGCCGCAGCGGCGGACCTGCGCTCGGCCGGGACCAGGGGGAGATCTACAACAACGGCGACGACCCGGGCCTCGTGACCGACACGGCGCGCGGCACGGCCACGTTCAACCCGCCGGACGGCAGCGAGCCGGTCGAGCGCACGGACACCGACGACGACCAGGTGCTCATCATCGACGAGCCGATCAACGTCGGGATCGACAAGGAGTGGACCGGCGGGCCGCTCTCGGTACCTCCGGAGGGCACGCCGTACGCCGACTTCCCGTCGACGGTGGTGACCGTCACCGGGTCGAACAACTCGGTCGCGCGGGTGGACGAGCTGCGGATCGCCGAGCCGTCGACGGCGAACCCGGACAACGTCGTCGAGCCCGAGGTCGCCGCGGGGACGAGCCCGTTCGACGCGTTCACGCTGACGGACATCATCGACGTCTCGCCGCCGGACGGGGCCGAGACGACGACGGTGACGCTGACCACCGTGGACGGCACGACCACGGACTACGACGAGGCCGCCGCCGAGGCGCTTACCGCGGCGCAGCTGGCGGACGTCGTCGGCGTCGAGGTGACGTTCGACGGCCGCATCGCGTCCACGGAGTCGGGCAACAACGAGGGCGTCCTGCAGATGAACCTCAAGCTCCGTGAGTTCGACCGGTACACCGAAGAGCGCATCACCGTGGACCACGACCCGAACCCCGTGCCGAACAGCGCCGGCGCCGAGGTGTCGGACCCGGGCGGCACGAGCGACCAGACGCCGCAGGCGTGGGACACGGCGGACATGGAGCTCCGCGACGCGGAGATCACGATGGAGGAGACCAAGTCCTTCGACCCGGCGACCATCGTCGAGCCCGGTTCGGACGCCGAGGACAACCCGACGTCCACCCTCACCATCACCGGCCAGCCCACGGGGCCGTCGCGTGCGGTCGAGATGACGCTCACGGACGTCGACGGCAGCTTCTGGAACCAGTACGACCTCGTCGACTTCGACAGCTCCGCTCTGGTGACGCCGATCGACCAGGTCCAGGTGGACGCCTACACCGGCGGCTCGTACGACGCGGCGAGCGACACCTTCACGGGTGGCACGTGGACGGACGGCGAACCGGCCGCAACGTTCGCGCTGCCGGCGGGCGTGGCCGCCGGCGACGTCACCGGGCTGCGGTTCACGTTCACCCGCGCCGACGGCGCGATCTGGGAGAACCCCGCCAACCCGACCCAGCCGGTGAACCTCACCGTCCAGGTGCGGGACACGCTGCGCTCCGACCCGAGCACCCCGGTGCCGAACGACCTGGCGGAGAACGACCCCGCCCCGGGCGAGGACGCCCCCGGGCTGGCGACCAACGACGTGACCTCGACGGTCACCGGCGCCGACCTCGTCTTCAACCCGGACGACCCGGAGAACCCGATCCCGGTGTCCAGCGAGGACGACGCGTCGGCGACGATCACCTACCAGCACGCCGAGAACGGCGTGAAGATCGTCAAGGACTTCGACACCGACATCTCCGGCGGGACGAAGCCCCCGGGGTCGCCGTTCCCGATGAACATCACGGTGACGAACGTCGGCAACCGGCCGATCTACGACCCCGTGATCGAGGACGTGATGCCGCGCGACGCCGACGGGCCGCAGCTGCGGCTGGCGGACGTCGACCAGCCGTACAGCTACGCGCTGACCGAGCCCGACACGCCGCCCCCCGGGCAGCCGAACGGGCCGCAGATGCCCACGGACCCGGACCAGGTGACGGTCGACCGCACCGGCAACATCTTCAACCTGACCTGGACGTTCCCCGAGGGCACGGTGCTCGAGGTGGGGCAGACCTACACGATCACCGTCGAGGTGATCTTCCGGGACACGCTGCCCGCCAACACGCTGGTCGAGAACACGGCCGGCATCACCGGCGACCGGCCGTGGGACGTCTGCCAGGCGCAGTCCGGCGACGACGGCAGCACGATCGACGGACGGATCAACGAGGACACCGGGGCGTGCGAGGCGGACTCGGACGTGACGCCGATCCCCTCCGGCGTGCTGTCGGAGTCGAAGTACGTCAAGGCGACCGACGACGACGAGATCGACGTCATGCTCGACCCGGCCGCGCCGGACCAGAGCGTCGACTGCAGCGCGCCGAACGGCCCGGACGGTTTCTACGCCTACCCGTGCACGCCGGTGATCATCCCGGGGCACAACGAGACCTGGCGGGTCCAGGTGAACAACGTCGGCAACCTCCCCATGGACAAGGTGGTCATCTACGACCGTCTGCCGAGGCCCGGGGACACGGGGTCGGACCCCGACAGCGTCTCGCCGCGTGACTCCGAGTGGACGCCGATCCTCACCAACGACCCGCCTCCGCAGATCGTCAACGCCCCGCTGGGCAGCACGACGACGTTCTACTACACGACCGTCGACGACTACTGCGGGGACGACCTGTCGGACCCGGTCAACGAGCCGACGTGCCCGGACGACCCGGAGACCGGCTGGGCCGAGCTCACCGCCGACACCTCGGAGGCGACGTACGAGCAGATCAGGGCGCTCAAGGCCGTGATCACGATGGCGGACGGGAACCTCTTCCGGCCGGGCAGCTCGCTCTCGCTGGAGGGCACGACGACCACCCCGCCCGAGGTGCCGGAGGCGGGCGACCGCTCCATCGCGTTCAACTCGGCCGCGGCGTCCGGTGCCATCGTGACGTCCTCGGGGGACAGGCTGAACTCGCTGTCCACCGAGGGCACGAAGGTCGGCGTCGCCACGGCGTCGGGCCCGCTCCAGGTGAACAAGATCGTCACGGGTGACGGCGCGGCGAACGCCCCCGACTCGTTCGACCTCACCGTCCAGTGCACGTCCGCCGTGGGCACCTGGGTGGAGGAGGACCTGGATCCGATACCCATCACCGTCACCCCGGACACGCCGGTGGTGGTGCCCGACCTGCCGTACGGCGCCGAGTGCACGATCACGGAGGACGGGGACGCCGGGCAGACCCAGCTCATCGTCGGCACGGTGACCATCGACAGCGAGGACCCGGACGAGCCGACGACGATCACGGCGGACAACCGGTACGACCTGTCCAGCATCGTCATCGACAAAGAGGTCGTCAGCGACGCCGTCGACCAGGACGGCAACCCGGTCGAGTTCGGGCCGTTCGACGGCACCGTCGAGTGCACGTTCCTCGGCGAGGACGTGTACGCGGACGGCTACGGTCCGGACGACCCGATGACCTTCGAGCTGGACGACGGCGGCACGATCGAGTTCGACGGCCTCCCCGTGGGCGCGGAGTGCACGGTGACCGAGACGGGCGCGGGCAACGCGTCGTCCACGACCATCACGGTGCAGCAGGGCCCGCTCGGTGAGCCGGTGGTCACGGACGGCACGTCGGCCAACCTCACCCTGGCGGGCGACATCGTCGGCGAGCCGCGGAACGCGGTCACGCTGACCAACACCTACGACGTCGGCGTCATCAACCTGCAGAAGGTGGTGGACGGCGACGGCGCGGGCGCCTACGGCGGTGGGCCGTTCGACATCCAGGTGACCTGCACGTTCGACGACGGCGACGGCACCGGGCCGCAGACCGTCTACGACGACACGGTCGTGCTCGGTGGCGCCGGCCCGCTGTCGGCCCAGATCAGCAACCTGCCCGCCGGCGCGGAGTGCGACATCGTCGAGACCGACGACTCCGGGGCGACGGGATCGGTCGTGGTCCCGGACCAGGTGACCGTCGACGCCGACGACCCGGCGAACGTGGTCATCACCAACACGTTCGACGTCGGCGCCATCCAGGTCGACAAGGACCTCGCCGGCCTCGGGGCGCTGTACGGGCCCGGGCCGTTCGACGTGAGCCTCGCGTGCACCTACGAGGGCGAAGACCTCACCATCCCGGGCGGTGCCGACCGGGAGCTGGAGGCCGGCGGCAACGGCGTCCTCTACTCGGGCCTCCCGGTGGGCTCCGAGTGCACGCTCACGGAGACCGACGACTTCGGGGCGTCGTCCACCACCATCACGGTGGACGGCGGCGAGCCCGTCGACGGCACGACGGTCGACATCACCGTGCCCCCGGCGACCGACGGCGACCCGACCACGGTGGACGTGGGGATCACCAACACCTTCGAGACGAGCCCGCTGGTGGTCCGCAAGGTGGTGGACGGTGACGGTGCGGACTTCGCGCCGCCGATGCCGGACTTCGAGCCGCTGCCCACCACCCTGGAGGAGCTGGCGGACTACGACTTCAGCGCCATCCCGTTCGAGGACTTCCCGTACGAGGTCACGCTGGAGTGCACCGACAACCAGGGCCAGCCCGTGGAGGTCATCCCCGGCGGTGCCGACCGCCGGTTCGGTCCCGGGTTCCCCGCGGTGTACTTCGGGCTCCAGGACGGCGACCTGTGCACCGTCACGGAGACGGACGACGGCGGCGCGACGTCGTCGACGATCTCGCCGGACCAGCCGGTGGAGATCGACGGCGACACCACGTTCGAGGACCCGCAAGAGGTCACGGTGACCAACACCTACGACACCGGGTCGGTCGAGGTCGACAAGGTGGTGGACGGTGACGCCGCGGCGTTCGTGACGGCGCCGTTCGAGGTGTCGCTGGCCTGCACGTTCGAGGGCCAGGACATCGAGGTCCCGGGCGGGGCCACGCGGACGGTGACGCCGGACGAGCCCGCCACGTACGACGGCCTGCCGATCGGCGCGGAGTGCGTGGTCACGGAGACCGACGCCGCGGGTGCGGCGTCGTCGACGGTCTCGACGACCGTCGAGGGCGGCGACCCGGGCCAGGTCGTGGTGCCGGGCGCCGACGCCGACCCCGCGGTCGTCACGGTGACGAACACGTTCGACGCCGGGTCGATCGCGGTGGAGAAGGTGGTCGACTTCGAGGGCGACGCCTACGACGTGGGTCCGTTCGAGGTGACCCTCGCCTGCACGTTCCAGGGCGAGGACATCACGATCCCGGACGGAGCGGCGCGGGAGATCGCGGCCGGTGACACCGTCACCTACGCGGGCCTCCCGGTGGGCGCCGACTGCGTGGTGACGGAGACCGACGACGGCGGCGCTGCGTCGTCGACGATCTCGACCGTCGGCGACGGCGACCCGGGCGCGGTGACCGTCGCGGCCGGCGACCCGGCGCAGCTCACGGTGACCAACACGTTCCCGGCCCCGCCGGCACCCCCGACCCCGCCGGGCCCCCCTGACAACGGGGGCGACAACGGCGGGTTCCTCCCGCGGACCGGTGCCGACATCATCCTGTGGCTCGGGATCGCGGTCGTCCTGGTCGCCGGTGGCGTGGTCCTCGTCGGCATCCGCCGCCGCCACCAGCACTGACAGGGAGGTCGACGCTGCCGAGGTACCACCAAACCTGCCGAGGTAGCACCAAACCTGCCGAGGTAGCACCAAGCCTGCCGAGGTAGTTCTGGACCTGCCGAGGTAGCACCAAGCCTGCCGAGGTAGTTCGGAGGATGCCGAGGTAGTTACTGACGGCGCCGGTCCCGCACTCGCGGGGCCGGCGCCGTCGGTGCGTCAGCGCGAGCGGCGACCTTCAGGCCGTGGCTGCGGCTCGGGGTGTTCGGTGTCGCGGTCGGCCTGGCTGCCTGCGTGCCCGAGGACGTCGCGCACGATGACTGTCACGGGCGCGGAGAGCATCGCGCCCAGCAGGCCGGCCAGGACGGCACCGACGATCGTCGAGCCGAGGTTGACGATGGGGTGCAGGCGCAGCTGGTCGGAGGACAGCTTGGTGAGCATCAGGGTCTGCACCACGTTCTGCACCAGCAGGATCACGCCGAGCAGGATGAGGGCCCGCGTGGGGCCCTGCGACCCGAGCGCGATGAGGACGGCGAACGCGCCGGAGAAGATCGCGCCCAGGTAGGGGATGTACGACGTCACGAAGGTGACGAGCGCGATGGAGAAGGCGAGCGGCACGTCGAGCAGGACCGCGGCGAGCGCGATGAGCGCGGCCGTGACGAGGCTCGACGTCGTCAGCGCACCGAAGTAGCGGCGCAGCGTCGTGGTGGCCTCGTCGACGACGACGTGGCCGGAGGTGCCGCCGACGGACGAGTGCCGCGCCGCGAACTCCTCGATGCGGGGCCAGTCGGCCATGACGTAGAAGAGGAAGAACACGGCGATGAACGTGCCGACGACGAACGCGGCCGCGCTGGAGAACACGCTGCCGAACAGGCTGGCGACGCCGCCTGCCAGGGCGCCCGACGTGTCCTGCAGGTCGACCCCGGACAGGTCGAACGTCGTGCCGGCGAGCTGCTCCTGGAGGGTGGCGAGCCCGCTGGCGAGCCGGGCGGCGATCTCCGCGGACTGGTCGGAGATGCCGTCGGCCGTCACGCCCACGGCGAGCGCGAGGACGCCGCCCAGCGCGACGAGGACGGCGAGCGACCCGAGGCCGCGGCGCAGCCCGAGGCGCTCGAGCCGGTCCACGAGGGGATGGAGCAGCAGGCCGAGGACGGCCGCGACGACGAGCGGCACGGCCAGCCCGCTGATCGCGGACACGGTGGCATAGACGACGACCGCGGCGGCGGCGATGCCGACCACGGCCCATCCGATCCGGCCCAGGCGCAGCACGCGCTCGCCGGGTGCGTGGGCGGTCTCGGGGGCGGGGTCCGGCACGGCTCTCCTCGGGTCGGTCCCGAGCATCATCCCGCGCACGGCCGCCGAGCGCGCGGCGCGCGGAGCGTCCGCGCAGGTGGCGGGCTGATGGTGCGTGAGGCTGGGTGGCGGTGCGGTCAGGCCGCGGTGCCGAAGTCCTTGCGACGGCGCGTGCCGTGCGCGGTCTCGCCGTCGGGCACGATCGCGTCGGGCGGCACCACGGTGCCGGCGGGCACGCGGCTGTCGGTGCCGAGCCGGCTCCCGGCGCCGACCCGTGACCCGTCGCCGACGACGCCGCGGACGCCGACGTGCACGTTCTCGTCCACGTGGGCGCCGCGGCCGACGACCGCGTCCACGTCGACCCAGCTGAACCGGCCCACCTGGGCGTGCGCGCCCACGCGGGCCCCCGCCTCGACGTACGCGCCGGGCCTGATGGTTGCGTCGGGGTGGACGGTGGCGTGCGGCGAGACGTACCCCTCGCCGTTGTCGTGCCGGAGGTAGCGGGTGAACTTCCCCGGCTCGTGCTCGATTTCGACCTTTCGGGCGATGCGTCGCAACGGTGCTCCTCGTTCGGTGCCGTGAATCCGCTGACATAACGTGCCACAGGGTGGAGTTGTTCCCGGACGGTGTGCCGAGGCACCGGTCCCAGGACGAGCACGCGGTGAGAGGGTGGCCAGGTGGATGCCGCACCGTCGCCCGCCGCCGGGCCCCTCACGGCTCTGCTCCGGGACGCGTTCGGCGTGCAGGTGCACGGCGTGGAGCGGGTCCCCGCGGGCACGGCGACCGACAACGTCGTCGTGACCACGTCGGACGGCGCGCGCCGCTTCGTGAAGTCGTACCGCACGCCCGGGGAGGTGCCGGCCGCGGTGGCCGCGATCGAGCTCACCGAGTTCGCCGGGGCAGGGGGGACGCCGGTGCCCCGCGTGTACCGGGACGCCTCCGGGGGCGTGGTCGGGCAGGGGTACGGGCTGAGCGTCTCGGTCTGGGAGCTCGTCGAGGAGGCATCCACCGCGGAGGGCGGGCTCCGGGGTGACCTGTGGCGCGCCGTCGGGACGACGGTCGGCCAGCTGCACCGACACCTGGCGACCCACCCGGCCGGACCGCCGACGACGATCCCGGCGTCCGCGCTGGTCGACCTCCCGGCCGCCAGGGCCCGGTATGACCGGCTCGTCGAGGAGTACCGCCGGAGCGGCGTCACCGACGACTTCGGTGCGTGGGCGCACGACGCCCTGGTCGAGAGGCGGGCGCTGCTGCCGCACGTCGGAGGGCTGCTCGACGCGTTGCCGCCATTGACGGTCCAGACCCTCCACGGCGACCTGGCGGCACCGAACGTCCTGGTGCGCGGGGATGCCGTGGCGGCGGTGATCGACTTCCAGCCGCCCTCGGCCGGGTACCTCGCCTGGGAGATCGCCCGGATCGCCTGCGACCCCCGCACCGTCGTCACCACCCCTGGATGGCAGCACGGGCTGTCGGCACTCCTCGACGCCTACGAGACGGCCTACCCTGCCGTGCGTCCGGCCGCCCTCGCGTCGGTCGTGGCGGTGGGCTGCGCCTACACGCTCGCCTCGACGTACCCGCTCGGCGCTCCCGTCCACGACCCGCACACAGTGGACGACGTGCTCCGGACGTATGCACGGCAGCGGCACGAGGCCGCCCTCGTCATGCTGGACGCCGCGCTGTGAGCCCGCTCAGCCCGCTCCGACCGTCCGCAGCAGCCACTCCGCCTCGCGCAGCTCGTCGTCCTTCTGGTCCGGGACGGGGCTGACGTCGAGCGAGGCGCGGAGCTCGTCAGGTGCTGCGGGCGCGTCGAGGTGCCGGTAGCGCTCTCGCGGGTCGGGCCCGTTCGAGGGACCCACGGTCTCGGCCGTCATCCCTCCACGGTACGCGCGAGGGAGACCGCAGGCACCGCAGTCCGGCAGGATCAGAGGGTGAACGACAGTGCAACGCCGCGTCGAAGGCCCTGGCGGGCCGTGTGGATCGCTGCCGGGGCGGTCGTCCTGGTGCTCGCGGTCCTCGCCTTCCTGGTGTGGGCGGGGGTGCTGTGGCCCAACCGGGTGACGGCCGCGAAGTTCGCCGTCCGCGGCGTGGACGTCTCCGCCTACCAGGGCGAGATCGACTGGCCCACGCTCGCGGGCCAGGACATCGACTTCGCGTTCATCAAGGCCACCGAGGGCTCCAGCCACGAGGACGAGCGGTTCGCGGCGAGCTGGGCCGCCGCCCGTGACACCGACCTGCTCGTCGGCGCGTACCACTTCCTCAGCTTCGAGAGCACGGGCGCGGACCAGGCCGCCCACATGATCGACGTCGTCCCCGCCGAGAGCGGCACGCTCCCGCCCGTCGTCGACGTCGAGTACTACGGCGACTTCGCCAGCCACCCGCCCGAGGTCTCGAAGCTGCGGGGCATCCTCGACCCGATGCTCGACGCCCTCGAGGACCACTACGGCGTCCCGCCGATCATCTACACGACGGAGCAGATCCGGTCGGAGTACCTGGGCGGCGCGTACGACCGCTACCCGCTGTGGATCCGGTCCGTCGCCACCAGCCCCGACGTGCCGCGGCGCGACTGGGAGTTCTGGCAGTACTCCGACCACGACACCCTGCCGGGCTACGCCGGGGACGAGCAGTACATCGACATGAACGTCTTCGACGGCACCCTCGACGACCTCCGCGCCCTGACGCAGCCGTGACCTCCCGTCCCTGGGCGGCTCCGGTGTGATCTCCGCCGTCCGACCGGCGGGAGCGGGACGGCGCCGCTACGGTCGGCCGCGTGGTGGATCGGTGGGCATGGCCGGCGATGATCGGCATCGGCTTCGGGGTGGTCGCGTTCCTCGCGGTGCTGGTCCCCGTGCTCCTGGTGCAGCAGCGCCGGTACGGGCGGCTCGACGCGCGGCGCGTGCTGGGGGCGGCGGCGCTCGCGGTGTACGTCGTGACGCTGCTCGCGTACACGATGCTGCCGTTGCCGTCGGGCGACCTCGTGCAGTGGTGCGCCGCGCACGGTGTCGCCGGGGCGGAGCTGACGCCGTTGCACTCGCTCGACGACGTCCGCCGGGACACGGCCGGGCTCGGCCTGCTGGCCACGCTGCGCAGCGTGGCGGTGCTGCAGGTGGCGTTCAACGTGCTGCTCTTCGTGCCGTGGGGCGTGCTGGCGCGCCGCTACCTCGGCTGGGGCGTCGCGGTGTCCACCGTGAGCGCGCTGGTCGCGTCGGTCGGGATCGAGACCGTGCAGTACACGGGCATCTTCGGGCTCATCCCGTGCTCGTACCGCGTCGCGGACGTCGACGACGTCCTCGCCAACACCCTCGGCGGGCTGGTCGGCGCCCTCGTGGCGCCGGTCGTGCTGCGCTGGATGCCGCAGTCGCGCGCGCTCTCCGCGGCACGCCTGGAGCCCCGCCCGGTGACGTTCTGGCGCCGTCTCCTCGGGATGCTCACGGACCTGCTGGCGGCGTTCGCGCTGGGCGCCGCGCTGCAGCTGGCGTACCGCGCGGGGGTCGTGGCGACCGGCCACGACCTGCCCTCGGCCACCACCTGGCCCGACGTGCTGCTCGGCACGGTGGTGCCGGCCGTGCTGGTCTTCTTCGTGCCGCCGTGGGTCGGGACGGGGGCGTCGCTCGGGCAGCGGGCGGTGTGGCTCGAGCCGCGCTGGCCCGACGGCGCGGGCGGTCTGCGCCGCGGGTCGCTGCCGCACCGGGTGGCCCGCGGCTACCTGCTGCTCGGCCTGTACGGTGCGCTCGGGGTCGTGGAGGCCGTGCCGCCCGGCGACGCGTCGAACGCGTGGGCCGGCACGCTGCAGAACGTCGTCGCCCTCGCGGCGCTCGTCGGCGTCGCCGCGACCCGTGACCGTCGCGGCCTCGCCTGCGCGCTCACCGGCGCGCGCCTCGTCGACGCCCGCGTCCCTGTCGACCCCGACCTCCCGGACCCCGCCCGTTCAGACCGAGGCCCGCGGTGACCGTGGGCCGCGGTCAGTCGCCGCGCCCGTCGCGGGCGGCGGACTCGCGGACCGCGCGGGCCTCCGCGACGGCGTCGGCGCGCTTGGCGGCCTTCTTGTCGCTGGCGCGGGTGTCGCGCGGCGGCAGCTGGATGGCCTCCTCCGCGGCGATCCCGCCCTGCAGCTCGCGGCTGCGCTCCAGCTCGGCGTCCAGCTCGGCGCCGAAGAGGAGGGCGAGGTTCGTGATCCACAACCACAGCAGGAACACGATGACGGTCCCGAGCATCCCGTAAGAGCCGTAGCTCCCGAAGTTCGCCACGTAGAAGGCGAACGCCGTCGACGCGATCAACCAGACGACGATCGCCACCACGGCGCCGACGCTGATCCAGCGGAACTTGGGCTGCTTCACGTTGGGGGTGAGGTGGTAGAGCAGGGCGACGACGACGACGACGAGCAGGAGCGCGACGGGCCACTTGGCGATGTTCCACGCGGTCAGGGCGGCGTCCCCGAGGCCGACCGCGTCCCCGATCGACCGGGCGACCGGCCCGGACAGCACCAGCGACGCCACGATGATCGCCGCCAGGACGACCACGACGAGCGTCACCAGCAGCAGCAGCGGCCGCAGCTTCCAGATCGGGCGTCCCTCCTCGACCTCGTACACGCGGTTCATCGCACGTCCGAACGCCGTCACGTACCCGGAGGCGGACCACAGCGCGATGACGAGGCCGACCACCAGGGCCAGTCCGGCGCCGGTGGAGTTCACCAGGTTCTCGACGAGCGGCTTGACGATCGCGAGCGTCTCCTCGGGCAGGAAGTCGCTCACGGTCGACAGGATCGAGTCGATCGCCTTCTCGGGGTCGCCGACGAAGCCGAGCAACGACACCAGCGCCAGCAGGGCGGGGGCCGCGGCCAGGACGGCGTAGTAGGTCAGCGCGGCGGCCAGGTCGGTGCACTGGTCGTCCATGAACTCCCGGACGGCCCCCTTGGACGCCAGTCGCCACGATGGCTTCTTCAGGTCCTTCGGGGAGTCCGGCTTGCGGGGGTCGTCAGGCGCGGGCTCGGTGCGCGGATCTTCGGTGTCGGGCACGGCGACCTCCTCAGGCGCGGCGGCGGGGTGCCACCAGGGACACCACCAGGCTCGATGCGTGCGGGCATGCCCGCAAGGCAGACCCGATGGCACGGCCGCGCGAGGCTCGGCATGCTGGGTCCATGGCACTCCCTCCGCCCTCACCAGGCTGGACCCGCTACGTCGTGAAGGCGAAGGCGCTGAGCGTGGGCCGCGACTTCCGCGTCACCGACCTCGCCGGCAGCGACGTCTTCGTCGTCGACGGCAAGGTGGGGCCGCGTGAGCGGGCCGACGTGCTCGACGCCGCGGGCACCGTCCTCTACCGCGTCGCCGGCCGGGTGCTCAACGTCCCGAAGCACATGACGATCACGGACGCGGCGGGCACCGAGGTCGCCTCGCTGCACGGCAAGCTGTTCTCGCCCGTGCGGTCGCGGATGACGCTCACGGTGCCCGACGGGCCGGCGTGGGAGCTGCAGGGGAACTTCGTGGAGAAGGAGTACACCGTCACCTCGGGCGGTGTGCCCGTCGCCGTGATCACCCAGAAGTGGGTCACCGTGCGTGACACCTACACGCTCGACGTCGCCGACGGTGTCGTCCCGGGGCTCGCGCTCGCGGTGCTGTGGGCCGTGGACCGCTGGGTCGAGAGGCGCTGACGCCGTCCGCCTACCGCTCTGCCGGGGTGTGCAGGAGCTCGCGTGCCTGCTCGGCGGCACGGCTGATGCTCTCCCCGACGAAGTCCATGAACCGGGCCATGTTCTCGAGGCGCGCGCCCGCAGGCGTGTCGCGACCGAGGACGCCGACGCCCGCGCGGGCGGCCTCGGCGAGCTGGGCGTTGGAGCGCGCCGCCGCGATCATCGACTGGTACCAGGCGTCGCCGTCGGCGGCGTAGCGCTCCCGGCGCCCCTCGGCACGCTCGCGCCGGACGAGGCCGAGGTTCTCCAGGAGGGAGATCGCCTTGGAGACCGACGCCGGGCTGACCTGGAGCCGCTCGACGAGCTCGGCCGCGGTCAGGCTGCCGGAGTCCGCGACGTACAGCAGGGTGAGCACGCCCGCCGCCGTGCGGGGCAGGCCGGACTGCATGAGCAGGGTCGTGAAGGTCTCCTCGTACGCGCGCAGCGCCGCGTCGTCCTGGCCCGCCGCACTCGTGGTGCGGGTGCCGCGCGCGGCGGGACGACGGCGGTGCGCCGCCTGCTGCGCCGTGCGGTGGGCCAGGTCGGCGCGGTAGGCGCCGGGGCCGCCGTGGCGCAGCACCTCGCGCGTGACCGTCGACGTCGGCCGGTCGATGCGTCGGGCGATCTCGGCGTAGGCGAGGTCGTCGGCGAGGCCGGCGGCGATCTGCTGACGCTCCTGGGCGGTGAGCCGGCCTCCCGGCATGGCGGTCCTCCTGGGTCGTGGGGCACCCACGTTACGTTCATCCTGGGTTGGATGCAACGAATAGCGCGCTCGAGGTTGCGTTACTCTTCACGGCGGATGCAACGATAAAGGGCATATGACCTGCGTAAACATATCTCTCGTGCAACAAACACTCTTGCCGAGATGGCGAACGCAACGTAGCGTTTCGCAAGTCAGAAAGCGACCGCACGGATCACCACAGGAGCTGAGCACGATGCAGACCTTCCAGACCGCCACCGCCACCGCCGTCGTCCACCTTCCGGCCGGCCGGCTCACCGTCGTCGCGGCGGACCGCCAGGACACCACCGTCGACGTGCGGCCCGCCAACCCTGCGAAGCGCCGGGACGTCGAGGCCGCCGAGCGCACGACCGTCGACTTCGCCGACGGAGTCGTGAGCGTCACCACGCCCGCGGAGCACCGTGCCCTCGGCAGCACCGGCTTCGTCGACGTGACCGTGCAGGTGCCCTCCGGGTCCCGGCTCCAGGCCGAGGTCGCCAGCGCCGAGGTGCGCGTCGTCGGCCGCCTCGGCGACGTCGTCGTCGAGAACGCGCACGGCGACATCAAGGTCGACGAGGCCGCCACGGCCCGCCTCACCACCCAGGCGGGGGACATCACCGTCGGCCGGCTCACGGACTCCTCGACGCTGCGCACCGCGAAGGGCGACCTGCGCGTCGACGAGGCGACCGCGGGCACGCTCGAGCTGGACACGCAGCTCGGCGGCATCACCGTGGGCGTCGCCGCCGGGGTGACGGCGTCGCTCGACTCCGGCACCGCCCTCGGCCGGGTGCGCAACGCGCTCGCCAGCACCGGCGGCGCCGTCACGCTGCAGATCCGCGCCACCACCGCGATGGGCGACATCTCCGCCCACAGCCTCTGAGCGGGTGGCACCGGCGCACAGGCTCGCCGGGGCGACGAGTTTCGTCGCTCCGGCGGGTCTGCCCGCCATGACACTCACCGGAAGGCTCGACGCCCGTTTCAGCGAGGCCACCGCACCGACGCCGTGGCAGGAGGTCGACGACGCGCTGACGGCCGCGACGTCCTACCGCCTGACGACGGTGCGGGCGGACGGTCGCCCGCACGTCACGCCGCTGGTCGGGGTGTGGGTGGACGACGGCTTCGTGTTCTGCACCGGGCCCGAGGAGCAGAAGGCCCGCAACCTCGCCCACGGACCGCATGTGGCCGTCACCATCGGCTCGGACACCTGGGACGCCGGGCTGGACGTCGTCGTCGAGGGCGACGCCGTCCGCGCGACCGGCGGCCCCGAGCTGCGCCGGCTCGCCGACGCGTTCCGCGCCAAGTACGGCGACGCCTGGGACTTCGAGAACGACGACGAGGCGTTCGACCCGCACGGCCAGCGCGCCCTGGTCTACCGCGTCGTCCCCGACAAGGTGCTCGCGTTCGCCAAGTCGCCGCACGGTCAGACGACGTTCCGCCCCTGACGGGTCACAGGTCGGCGGGGTCGGCGACGATGTGCGGCACCGGCGCCGAACACTCGGCGAGGACCGCCCCGTCGTCGTCCACGAGCGTGGCTGTCGCCGTCCAGCCCGTCACGTCCTCAGGAGCCGTGAGCTCGATTGACGCGACCAGATCTGGCACGTCCCCCCAGAGGTCGTCCTGGTCGGCGACCTCGTCGCCCGGCTCGTCCTCGCCGGGCAACCCGTCGTCGTAGACGACTCCGGTGGGCGACATGACCCGGAGCCGGGCTGACATCCCGTCGACGTGCGGGTTCTTGCTCGCGCCGAGCCCGAGACCGGTGGACCACCCTGCCGCCACCCGCCAGTCGTGCTCCGCGGTGTGCGTGATGCCGAAGCGCGACTCCCGCTCGACGTGTCGCGCACTGCTGAACATCGCCGATGCGACGTACGGGCCGCTGCTCACGCAGGACGTCTGCTGCTCGGACATCTGCTCGCCGGCGGCGCTGCTCCCGGTGAGGCTCATGGCCGCGGCCGCCGCGCACACGACGAGGGCGACGGCGCCGGTCACGCGCCTGGGCCAGCGCAGCCACGGCGCGCGGGAGTCACGGGCGGCCCGCAGGCGAGCCACGAGCGGGTGCGGCGGGGGAGCCGTGGTGCGGACGGCGACGGTACCGAGCAGCGAGTCGGCGAACGTGCGGCCCTCGCGGTGGAAGGCGGCACGGATGTAGCCGATCAGGAGGATCGCGTCGAGCACGCGCGAACCACCGCAGCGCCGTGCCCGGCAGCCCGATCGGGCGGCCGGACCGGTCGTCGACCACCGAGATGCCCGCGACCCGCTTGCCCGGTGTCATGCCCGTGTACGCCTGGAGCACGCCGAGCAGCAGCAACGTGCCCGCGGCCCACGCCGCGGTGGCGGCGTCGTCGGAAGGGCCGCCGCTGTCCCCCAGGCCGGGGAGCGCGGCCAGCCCCGTGTCGTCGCCGGTGGCGAGAAAGACGACCGACCCCACGACGGCGGAGTCCAGCAGCACGGCGAGCAGGCGCAGACCCCAGGCGGCTCGCGGCCGCTCGTCGGAGAAGAGGCCGAGGGCGTGCTCGATCGTCAGGGGCGGGTTCGGTGGTGCGGGCGGAGGCGCCACCGGTGCCGGCGAGGTCATGGCGGGATGTTTACACGGGCGAGCGTCCGCGTCCATGGCGTGCCCAGCCCCTGCTCAGCGGGCGGGGTGCGCGGTGACCGTGCCCGCGTCGCCGTCGACGGCGAGCGTCCCGCCGTCGCGCAGGACGTCGGTCGCGCCGAGCACGCCGAGGACCGCCGGGAGCCGCAGCTCGCGCGCGACGATCGCGGCGTGCGACAGCAGCCCGCCCGTCTCGGTGACGACGGCGGAGACGACGCCGAACAGGGGCGTCCACGCCGGGTCCGTCTCGCGACACACGAGCACGTCGCCAGCGCGGACCCTGCCGAAGTCCTCGGGCCCGCGTACCACGCGTGCGGGCCCGGTCGCTCGTCCACCGCTCGCCCCCACGCCCCGCACCACCGCGTCCCTGTCGCTGTGAGCGGGCATTTGGCCCTTGATTCGGCCTGGAACGGGGCCAAACGCCCGCCCACAACCAGCGGGCAGGGGGGCCGTGACGGGGCGGGCCTGCAGCAGCCAGACGGCGCCGTCGTCGTCCACCGCCCACTCCACGTCCTGCGGCCCGCCGAGCAGCGCGGCCGCGCGGTCGCCGAGCGCTGCGACGCGCAGCACCGTGGCGTCGTCGAGGCAGAGCCGGTCGCGGTGGGACGTGGGGACGTCGCGGACGGCGGTCCCGCCGGGGGAGCGGTCGACGCGGGTGCGCTTGGACCCCGGGTGCCGGTCCCGGAGGCCGCCGCCGTCGACCGTCCAGCGGTCGGGGTCCACCGCTCCGCGCACGACGCTCTCGCCCAGACCCCACGAGCCTTCGACCACCGTGCGCCCGCCGTCCGTGAACAGCACACCGGCGGCGCGGGCGTCGACCAGGCGCTGCACGAGGACCGCGACCTCGACGGCGGAGATCTCGCCCTGCCCGGCCGCGGTGCCCGTCCTCGTGCCCGCCGTCGCCCCGCGGTAGGCGGTGGCGCGCACGCTCGTCGCGGACGCGCGACAGGCCACGACCGCGGCCGCGACGGCGCGCGGGCCGACGACGCCGAGCACCGTCTCGTACTGTCCTGCCGCCGACGCGCGCGGCCCGTCCTCGTCCGTCGCCGAGGACCGCACCGCGACGGCGGCTCTCTCGGCCCCGGGCCCGGCGAGGTCGTCCAGCCCGGCGGCGACTGCGGCGGGCAGGTCGTGGTCCGGGACGCCGGCGGGCACCACGAAGCCCGCCGGCACCGGGAGGCCGGTCCGCCGCAGTGCACCGAGGGCGGCGGCCTTGCCTCCGTGCGCCGCGGTGGCGCCGTCGAGCGACACGACCGTCTCCACACCACACCTCCGCCCGGCGACATCAACAGAGCGTTGTCAACGCGGTGTTGACAACAGTGTGTTGATGGTGCACGGTCACGGGATGGAACGCAAGCCCCACGCCGAGGACTCCGGACATCGCTCCGGACACGGCTCGGACCAGGACGTTGCCGACGTCGAGGCGCGGGCCCGGCGCACGCTGCTCGACCTCGGCGGGGACGCGCTCGCCCGACGTCCGTGGCAGCCGGCCGGGGTTCCGCCGTCGGCGACGGACCTCGTCCGGCACTACCTGTGGCGCTCGGCTGCCGGTGGCCTCACCGCGGAGGAGGACGCCGCGGGGGCGCTCGCGGCCCTCGCGCTGGTGCCCGCCGCGCGGTCCGAGGCCGAGCAGCTCGAGACCGCGGCGCTCTTCACGGCGCGCGCCGCCGGGCACACCTGGGGCCGGATGGCGGGGGCGCTCGGGCTCGGCTCGCCGCAAGCCGTGCAGCAGCGGCTCGACCGGCTCGTCGCGCGGTCGGACGGTACGCACTGGACGCACGACGGCGGGGAGGCGGGATGAGCCGGCCGTCCGACCCCGAGCTCCTGGTCCTCCACGCCGTCCGGGTGCGGGGCGCCGCGGACGACGACGCGGTCGCCGCCCGCTCCGGGCTCGCCCTCGACGTCGTGCGCGAGACCCTGCTCGACCTGGAGGCGCTCGGCTGCCTGACCTGGTCGGAGTTCGCCGGCACGGGCGCCTGGTCGCTCACCGCCCGGGGTCGCGCCGAGGGCGAGCAGCGGCTCGCGGCCGAGCTGGCGGCGGACCCGTCGGGGCGCACGGAGGCCGTCGTGCGGGCGGCGCTCCCGACGTTCGACCCGCTCAACGCCCGCCTGCTGCGGGCGTGCACCGACTGGCAACTCCGACCGGCGGGGGACGGGCGCCTCGACGTCAACGACCACGGCGACGCCGCCTGGGACGCTCGCGTGCTCGACGCGCTCGGCACCGTGGTCGACGCCGCGCGGCCGCTGCTCGCCGGGCTTGCGGCCGAGCTCGACCGGTTCGCGGGGTACGACGAACGGCTCGACGACGCGCTCGCGGGCGCGCGTTCCGGCGACGGCGCGCGCGTGGCGGGGGTCGGGGCGGCCTCCGTCCACGGGGTGTGGATGGAGCTGCACGAGGACCTCCTCGCCACGGCCGGGGTGCCCCGAGGCGCGGGCATCCCGGAGCGCTGACACGATGCCCGCATGTTCGAGGGGTTCACCGAAGAGTTCGTCGACGTGGCCGACGCGCGCATCCTTGTGCGGCACGCCGGGGACGGCCGCCGCCCGGTGCTGCTGCTGCACGGCCACCCGCGCACGTCCGCGACGTGGCACCGCGTGGCGCCGCGGCTGCTGGAGGCCGGCTTCACGGTGGTGTGCGCCGACCTGCGGGGATATGGCCGTTCCGTCGGCCCGGAGCCCACGCGCGACCACGCGGCGCACTCGAAGCGTGCGGTCGCGCGCGACATGGTGCAGGTCATGGACCGACTGGGCCACGACCGTTTCGCCGTCGTCGGGCACGACCGCGGCAGCCTCGTCGCCCTGCGCCTGGCCTTCGACCACCCGGACCGGGTGAGCGCGTTCGGCGGCCTGGACTGCATCCCCGTGAGCGAGCACCTGGCCCGGGCCGACGCGAGGTTCGCGACCCTGTGGTGGCACTGGTTCTTCTTCGCCCAGCCGGAGACGCCCGAGCGGGTGATCAACGCCGACCCGGACGCCTGGTACCGCGGTGACCCCGAGGTGATGGGCCGCGAGAACCACGACGAGTGGCGGGCGGCCGTGCGTGACCCGCGCGTCGTGCGCGCGATGCTCGAGGACTACCGGGCCGGGCTGACCGTCGACGCCGACCACGAGCGGGCCGACCGCGCCGCGGGCCGCATGCTCACGATGCCTGTGCTCGTCCTCTGGTCGCTGCGGGACGACCTGGAGCAGCTGTACGGCGACCCTCGACTCATCTGGCACGACTGGGCGCACGACGTCCAGGGCCACGGCATCGACTCCGGGCACCACATGGCCGAGGAGGCGCCCGACGAGCTCGCCACCGCCCTGACCCGCTTCCTCGACGCGGCCACCCCTCTGGCCTGACGCGAAGCTGAGGTTCCGGGACGGCTACGCGACCGCGCCGGCGTGCAGGGACGCGGCGAGCGGGGCGATCTCCGGGATCTCGTCGGCGCGGGCGAGGGCGTCCTCCAGGGCGCGGTCGTGCGTCGGCCGCGCGGCGTCCAGCAGGTCGCGCCCGGCGGGAGTGAGCTCGGTGTAGATGCCGCGGCGGTCGTCGGCGCACAGGATGCGCGTGAGCAGGCCGCGGTCCTCCAGACGGGTCACCAGCCGGGTCGTGGCGCTGCTGGACAGCGCGGCGGCGCGGGCGAGCTGCTGCATCCGCATGTGCCAGCCGTCCTGGCGGCTCAGGGCGTCGAGCACGGTGAACTCCACCACGGAGAGCTGGTGGTCCTTCTGCAGCGCGCGCTCCAGGTCGGTCTCGATCAGCCCGTGCAGCGCGGCGAGCGTGCGCCAGCCGCGCGCGCGGATCTCGACGGCGTCGTCGGCGATTCCCATGTCGGCCTCCTCGGGGGCCTGGTGCCGGCCCGTTGCCCAGCCCCCAGCATAGCGCCTTGCGCGGATAGAAGGCGTGTGCAACTATCTAGAACGTTGCGCGTGCAACTAATGCACGCGCAACGTTCTCGTTCCCCACCCTGGAGGCCACGATGCCCGCCGCCCTGTACGCCCTCGCCCTCGGGGGCTTCGGCATCGGACTCACCGAGTTCGTCATCATGGGCCTGCTGCCGGAGGTTGCCGCCGACTTCGGCGTCACCGAGACGGTCGCGGGCTACCTCATCTCCGGTTACGCCCTCTCCGTCGCCGTCGGCGGCATCGCCCTGACCGCCGCGCTCTCCCGGGTGCCCCGCAAGCGGGCGCTCATGCTCCTGATGGTCCTGTTCATCGCCGGCAACCTGATCTCCGCCGTCGCGCCCACCTACGGGATGACGATGGCCGGCCGGGTCGTCGCCGCCCTGTGCCACGGCGCGTTCTTCGGCATCGGGGCGGTCGTCGCGGCCGACCTGGTGCCCGCGCACCGTCGCGCCGCCGCCGTCTCCGTCATGTTCGCCGGGCTCACCGTCGCCAACGTGGTGGGCGTCCCGCTCGGCACGTTCCTGGGCCAGGCGGCCGGCTGGCGCGCGACCTTCTGGGCCATCACCGTCATCGGCGTGCTCGGCCTGATCGGCATCGCGGTGCTCGTGCCGGCGACGTCGCACCGCAGCACCGGCTCCGTCCTGGCGGAGTTCCGCATCTTCCGCGACCGCCAGGTGTGGCTGTCCATGGCCGTCACCGTGCTCGGCTACGGCGGCATGTTCGGCGCGTTCAGCTACGTCGCCTTCACGCTCACGGAGGTCAGCGGCTTCAGCAGCGCCGCCGTGCCGTGGCTGCTCGTCGTCTTCGGCGTCGGCCTCTTCGCCGGCAACGTGCTGGGCGGCCGCGCCGCCGACCGTGACCTCGTCCGGACGCTCGTCACCGTCGTCGCCGTGCTCGCCGTCGTCCTCGTGCTCTTCGCGCTCACCGCGCAGAGCAAGGTCGCGACGGTCGTGTCGCTGCTCCTCATGGGCGGCTTCGGCTTCGCCACCGTGCCCGCGCTGCAGACGCGCATCATGCGCTTCACCGGCGCGGCCCCGACCCTCGGCTCGGGCGCCAACATCGCCGCCTTCAACGTCGGCAACGCCTTCGGCGCCTGGGCGGCCGGCCTCGCCCTCGCCGCGGGCGCCGGCTACACCTCGCCCCTCTGGGTCGGCGCCGCCGTCACCCTCGCCGGGCTCGGCGTCCTGCTGCTCGCCGTCCGCTCCCGCGGGGGCGAGCTCGCCCGGCCCCACCAGCCCGAGCCCGAGCGCGCGACCGTCGCCGCCTGACCCCTCGACCTCGCACCACCGAAAGGACCCTCATGACCACGCACGTCCCCTCCGTCACGCTCTCCGACGGCCGCACCATGCCCCAGCTGGGCTTCGGCGTCTTCCAGGTGCCCGACGCCGACACCACGGCTGCGGTCAGCACCGCGCTCGAGTCCGGCTGCCGCAGCATCGACACCGCCGCCGTGTACGGCAACGAGCGCGGCGTGGGCCGCGCGCTCGCCGAGTCGGGCGTCGCCCGCGACGAGCTGTTCGTCACCACCAAGCTGTGGGTCGACCGGCTGGGCCGGGCCGCCGCCCGCGAGGGCCTCGAGCAGAGCCTCGACAGGCTCGGCCTCGACCACGTGGACCTCTACCTGATCCACTGGCCGGCCCCCGCCACGGACGCCTACCTCGACGCCTGGCAGGGCCTGGAGGACCTGCGCGACGCGGGCCTCGCACGCTCGATCGGTGTCTCCAACTTCCTGCCCGAGCACCTCGACCGCATCACGGCGCTGGGCGGCGCCGTGCCCGTCGTCAACCAGGTGGAGCTGCACCCGGCGCTGCAGAACCGCGAGACCGTGGCCGCGAACGCCCGGCACGGCGCCGTCACCGAGGCGTGGAGCCCGCTGGCGCAGGGCGCCGTCCTGGGCGACGCGCCCGTGCTCGACGCCGCCCGCGCGCACGGGGTCACGCCCGCGCAGGTGGTGCTGCGCTGGCACCTGCAGCAGGGGCGCGTCGTCATCCCCAAGTCTGTGACGCCCGAGCGGATCGCCGCGAACCTCGACGTCTTCGGCTTCGACCTCACCGACGCCGAGCTCGCCGCCGTCGACGGGCTCGAGCGCGACGGCCGCACCGGCCCGCACCCGTCGGCCTTCCAGGGCTGAGTCGCCGCCCGACCGCTGCCGAACGAAGGCGCGGGGACGGGCGGCTAGCATCACAGCGAGAGTCGTCGCTTGCGGGAGGGTCCATGATCAGCAGTTCGGTCGCCGTCGTCACCGGAGCCAGCAGCGGGATCGGCGCGGCCAGCGCCCGCGCGCTCGCGGCAGCGGGGTTCCACGTCGTCCTGGGCGCGCGCCGCATGGACCGGCTCGAGGAGGTGGCCGCCGAGACCGGCGGCACCGCGCTCCCGCTCGACGTCACGGACGACGCGTCCGTCGAGGCCTTCGCGCGCGCGGTCGACGAGCGTCTGGGTCGCTGCGACCTGCTCGTCAACAACGCCGGCGGCGCGCTCGGGGCGGAGTCGGTGGCCGACGCCGACCTCGCCGACTGGCAGCGCATGTACGACATCAACGTGCTCGGCACCGTCCGGGTCACCAAGGCGCTCCTGCCGGAGCTGATCGAGAGCGGCGACGGCCAGGTCATCACCATCGGTTCCATCGCCGGCCGCGAGCCCTACAAGGGCGGGGCCGGGTACAACGCGGCGAAGCACGCCGAGGCGGCGCTGACCCGGGTGCTGCGCCTGGAGCTGCTCGGCCAGCCGGTGCGGGTCAGCGAGATCGACCCCGGCATGGTGCACACCGACTTCTCCCTGGTCCGGTTCAAGGGCGACCAGGAGCGCGCCGACGCCGTCTACGCCGGCGTCCAGCCGCTCACGGCCGAGGACGTCGCCGAGACGGTGGCGTGGATCGCCACGCGGCCCGCGCACGTGAACGTGGACCAGGTGCTGCTCATGCCGCGCGACCAGGCCGCGGCGCAGGTCGTGCACCGGCGCGAGGTCTGACGCCCTGGGACCGCGCCGTCAGTCCACCTGGTCCGCGGCGGCGCGGCGGGGCGGCGGGTCGCCCACCAGCTTGAGCCCGATGGCGCAGCCGATGATTCCGGCCAGGAACAGGACCTTGAGGGCCGACGCCGTCTCGGCGCCGCTGACCATCGCCCACGTGACCGTGAGCGCCGCGCCGATGCCGGTCCAGATGGCGTAGGCGGTGCCGATCGGGATGTGCCGGGCCGCGTGGCCGAGCCCGGCCATGCTCAGCGACAGCGCCGCGACGAAGAGGATCGTCGGGCCTGCCACGGTGAAACCGTGGCTGGCGTGCAGGGCGGTGGCCCACACGGCCTCCAGCACCGCGCTGGCCAGGAGGACGCCCCAGGCCACGCCGTTCGCGTTCCGTGCGCTCATGTCAGCTCACCACCTTGAGTCCGACGACCGACCCGACGAGGCCGACCAGCAGCAGCGCCCGCGCGACGGTCAGTCGCTCGTCGCCGCGCACGATGGCGACCAGCACGGTCAGGACCGCGCCGATGCCCACCCACACCGCGTACGCGGTGCCCACCTCGATGGTGAGCATCGCGTGCGCCAGCCCCCACATGCTCAGTGCCAGGCCGACGACGAACACCGCCGTCGGCACGGGGCGCCGGAACCCGTGGGAGGTGGCGAGCGCGGTGGCCCACACGGCCTCCATCACGCCGGCCAGGATCAGGATCAGCCAGTCCACGGCTCTCACAACCTCTCGATCGGGCACCCCGCTGTTTTCGCACGAGCGTGCGAACAAAGTTCTATCACATCTCGCACGACTGTGCGAACATGGGCTCGTGCCCCAGAGACTCGACCGCGACGAACGCCGGCGCCAGGTGTCCCAGGCCGCGTGGCGCGTCCTCGTGCGCGACGGCCTCGAGGCCCTGTCCGTGCGGAACGTCGCCGCCGAGGCCGGGCTGCCCCAGAGCTCGCTGCGCTACACGTTCCCGACCGTCGCCAGCGTGCGCGAGCGCGCCGTCTCCCTCGTCGTCGAGCGCCTGCGCGAGCGGGTGGACGCCGTCGACGTCGCCGCCCCCGGCGGGCCGCGAGCCGTGCTGGCGCAGCTGCTGCCGCTCGACGCCGAACGTCGTACCGAGATGGAGGTCTACCTGGCCCTCGGTACCGCGGCCATGACCGACCCCGGGCTGCGCGAGGGCCACCGCGCCGCGCAGGACGCCGTGCGCGACGTGTGCGCGGGTGCCCTCGCCGCCCTCGCCGGCGGGCCGGCCCCCGACGGCGCCGTCCGCGAGCTGCACGCGCTCGTCGACGGCCTGGCGCTGCACGTCGTGCGACAGGACCCCGACGCCGACCCTGGCTGGGCCCTCGACGTCCTGGACGCGCACCTGGCCCGGACGGCCCACGCCACCGCCTGAGACGCGCGGTCCTCGGGCCGGTGCCCGTGCCGGTCAGCGGGTCGTCCCGCCCACGAGGGCGTCGCCCACCTCGGACCGCAGGTACAGCACCGACCGGCCCGCCCGCGCCGAGGTCAGCAGGCCCGCGTCGCGCAGCACGCGCAGGTGCTGGTTCACGGCGCTCGTCGTGACGTCCAGGCGGCGGGCCAGCTCGGTGGACGACGCCGGCTGCTCAAGGACGGTGAGCAGCCCGGCGCGGGCCCTGCCCAGCACCGCCACCAGGGCGTCGCCGGCCACCGGCCGCTCCGCCTGCCAGAGCGTGCCCGTCCCGCGTGCGCCGTACATGATGGCGGGCGGCTCCTCGGGGTCGATCGGGCACGACGCCCCCCGCGTGAACAGCGTCGGCACCAGGGTGAGCCCGGCGCCCGTCGTGGAGCGCCGCCGCGCCGCCGCCAGCGAGGTGAGCTGGACGCTCACGACACCGTCGGCGAACGACACCCGCGGCGCCAGGTCCGCGAACATCGCGCCCGCGCCGCGCGCCGAGACCACCGTGCTGCGGTACACGACGTCGGCCTGCAGCACCGCCCGCATCCGCGGCCACACGGGCGCGAGGCAGGCGTCCCAGTAGGCCGTGAGCGCGGCGTCGATCCGGCGCCGCACCCGGGGGACCGGGCCCTGCAGCGCGGCAGGGAGGCCGCAGGGGTGCACCTGCGCGAGGTCGTGCGCCACCGTCGCGTCGTCGACGGCGGCCACCGCGGCCAGCTCGTCGTCGATGCGCGTCAGCGGGCTGCCGGGCCGCGGCGTGAGGTAGTCCGGCGTCCACAGCGACTCGTTGGTGAGCGCCAGCAGCATCTCGTCGTCGAGCGACGCCCGTGCCTCCTCGACCCGGCGCAGCCACGGCAGGTGCATGGGGTAGCGGCCCGGGTCGCGCCACGCCCGCAGCGACAGGACCAGCTCGTTCAGCGGCGAGACGGCGAACCGCACGTCCGCCAGGTCCATGCCCGCGAGCTCGTAGTGCATCCAGCCCACCGGTACCCCCCCTTCGTCGTGCCACCATCTCGCAGGCCGAGCATAGATGTAGCGCTGCACTACATCCGTTCTTCTGCCGCTGCGGGTGCCGCCTACTGGTGCCGTGCTGCAGACCCTCTTCCCGCGCAACCCCGTCGCGCGTGCCCTGACCCTGTCGACCATGGCGCTCGCCGCGTCGAACGGCGTGTTCTACACGGTGTCGGTGCTGTACTTCACGCGCGTCGTCGGGCTGTCCGCGGGGACGGTCGGCGTCGGGCTCGGGATCGCGGGCGGCGCGGGTGTCCTCGGGGCGTTCTTCGCCGGCCGCTGGTCCGACCGGGCCGGGGCGCACCGCGTCCAGGTGTGGGGCGTCGCGGCGCAGGCGCTGGCGCTGGCGGCCTACTCGTTCGCCGGCGACGCCGTGACCTTCACCGCCGTCGCGATCGTCGCGACCGCGGCGCGGGGCGTGCACTCCACTGCCCGCCAGGCGCTGCTCGCCCGCTGGTTCACCGGCCCCGAGCGCGTCGAGGTGCGGGCGCGGCTGCGCGTCGTCATGAACGTCTTCATCGGGCTGGGCACGCTCGCCGCGGGCGTCGCGCTGCTGCTCGACACGACGGCCGCCTACCGCACCGCGATGGTGGCCACGGCGGCGCTGCTGCTCGGCGCCGTCGTGCCGCTGGTCGCGCTGCCGCGTCGTGTGCCGGAACTGGCGGCGCGGCTCCTCGCCGACCCGTCCGCCTCGGGCGCCGACCAGGGCGACGAGGGTGCTGACGGCGAGGCGGGCCCGCCCGCGCGCCACCCGCTGCGCGACCGGACCTACGTCGCGAGCGTCGCGCTCAACGCCGTCGTGGCGATGCAGTTCGGTGTCATGACGGTCGGGGTGCCGCTGTGGGTCGCGAGCACCGACGCCCCGACCGCCGTCGTGTCCGCGCTGCTGGTCGTCAACACCGTGCTGGTCGCGCTGCTGCAGGTGCGCGCCTCGCGGGGCACGCACGACGTGCGGGGCGCGGGCCATGCGGTGCGCCGCGGCACCGTCCTGCTGGCCGGTGCGTGCGTCCTCTACGCGGCGGCCGGGTACGGCAGCCTCGTCGCGGCGACCGGCCTGCTGGTGCTGGCCGCCGTCGCGCACTCCCTCGGCGAGGTGGTGTCCGAGGCCGGCGGCTGGGGCATGGCCTTCGAGCTGGCCGACCCGCGCCGCGCCGGCGCCTACCAGGGGCTGTCGCAGACGGGCTACGCGCTCGCCGGGATGGCCGCGCCCGTCGTCGTCACCGCGCTGCCCATCCGGTACGGCACCCCTGGCTGGCTCGCCCTCGGCGCCATCTTCGTCGCTGCCGGGGCGGGCGCCGCGGCCGTCGCCGCCCGGGCCGCGTCCCCGGCCGCCGTCGAGCCGGTCCGCGTCGAGGTCTGAGCGTCGCGTCGGCAGTTCCGCTTCACGTCGGCAGCTCGGACTGCCGACGTGAACTGGAACTGCCGACATGGTCGGTCGACGCCGCGGGGTCCGTGGGCCCCGACCGCACCAGCTCGGCCGCCACGGCATCCCGGCTGCGTCAAGCGTGCCGCTGTCGCCAGGCCGGCAGTTCCGCTTCACCGCGGCAGTTCGGACTGCCGACGTGAACCCGAACTGCCGTCGCGTGCCCTCGCGCCGTTCGGCCCGGCTCGTCCGAGAATGCGGGGGTGACGGACGACGAGACACGGGCGACGGCGGGGCAGTGGTTCGTGGGGCCGCACGGCGCGCCGGTGGACGCCCCGGACGACGCGCACCCGGCGCGGTGGACCCAGGTGGCGGACAAGGACGAGTTCCTGGCGGCGGTGGAGGCGGTGGACCCGTCGCTGCGGGAGCGGCTCGCCGCGGTGCACGCCGCCGGGCGGCACGTGCCGCGGCGGCCGTTCGCCGCGGTGCGCTGGCTCGACGACGACTGGGTGGCCGTGTTCACCCCGACCGTCTGGTACACCGAGACCGACCGCCAGGTGCACACCGGCGAGCTCGGCGCCCTGGTCGGGCCGGGGCAGGTGCTGACGTTCGAGGTGGGCGACGCAGGGGTGCACGACCGTGCCCTCGACCGCCTGCGGGGCCCCGGCCCGGCGCACGGGGAGGGCGCGCAGCGCGTCGCGCTCGCCGTGCTCATGGCGATGGTGGGCGTCGCGTCGGAGGTCGAGGTGGCGCTCGGGGACGCCGTCGCCGAGACGGAGCGGATCGTCTTCGACCGCAGCGTGTCCGACCCGGTGCAGCGGCTGTACGACCTCAAGCGCGAGATCACCGAGGCACGCCGGTCCCTGCTGCCGTTCTCCGCGGAGCTGCCCGAGCTCACCGACGTCGGCAACTCCCGCCGTGCCGTCGCCGACCGTCGCACCCTGGAACGTGCCGCGTCGGCCGTCGAGCGCATCGACCGGCACCTCGACGCCCACGACGACCTGCTGTCCGACATGCTGCAGGTGCACCTGGCCCAGGTGTCGGTGCGGCAGAACGAGGACATGCGCAAGATCTCCGCGTGGGCGGCGATCCTCGTCTACCCCACGGTGGTCGCAGGCATCTACGGCATGAACTTCCGGAACATGCCGGAGCTGCACTGGCTGCTCGGCTACCCGTTCGCGCTGGCGCTCATGGTGGTGGGCTGCGTGGTGCTCTACCGGGCGTTCCGGCGCGTCGGCTGGCTCTGACGCGGCCGTCCTGGACCCGGTGGAGACGGCCCGCGGCCGGGCGCTAACCTGTGCGCTCCAGGCGCCCCACGGAGGGACGGTCCCGTGCAGCTGCTCGTGATCGAGGACGACGACCACGTCGCCGGCGCCCTCGTGTCCGTGCTCCGCAAGCACGGGTTCGAGGTGGTGCGGGCCCGCGACGGCGAGACCGGGCTGCGCGAGCTCGGCCCCCGCACGGACCTGGTGCTGCTCGACCTCACGCTGCCCGACCTGGACGGCTTCGAGGTGTGCCGCCGGATCCGCCGCGTCTCGGACACCCCCATCATCATGGTCACGGCCCGCACCCGCCTCGACGCGCGCATCCGCGGCCTGGAGCTGGGCGCCGACGACTACGTGACCAAGCCCTACGACGTGCGCGAGGTGCTCGCCCGGATCGACGCCGTGCTGCGCCGCGGTCGCGGCCGCGAGTGGGACGGCGGCCGGGCCGAGGCGCCCGACGCGCGCGTGCGGGTGCGGGGCGTGGTGGTCGACCTGGCACGACGGGAGGTGCGGCGGGCCGCGGGCACCGTCGTCGAGCTCACCCGCAAGGAGTTCGACCTGCTCGCGCTGCTCGTGCGCCAGCAGGGGTCGGTCCTCACGCGGGAGCGCATCCTGCGCGACGTGTGGGGGTCGAGCTGGAAGGGCCTCGGGCGCACCCTGGAGGTGCACGTCGCGTCGCTGCGCCGCAAGCTCGGCGAGCCCGACCTGGTCGAGACCGTCCGGGGCGTGGGCTACCGGGTGGCCGCGCCCGACGGCGGGGACCCGGCCGTGCCGCACGTCGTGGGGGCGTAGGCGCCGATGCGGACCCGGCTGGCGATCATCCTGTTCGTGCCCTGCGTCCTCGTGCTGGTGCTGCTCGGCGCCGCCTACTCCGGCAACGTGGCGCGGGCCAACCAGCAGGAGGTCTACCTGGACCGCCTCGCGGACGCCGGCTACCTCGTCATCACGGCCCGCCAGTCCCTCACCTCGGACGACCCGGCGATCGTCGCGGGCGACCTGCAGCGCTACCGCGACGTGTACGGGGTGGGCGCGACCGTCCTCGACCAGTCGGGAGCCGTGTGGGCGACCAACGGGCTCGACGTCGAGGACGTGGACGAGCGGCGCGCCGCCCTCGCCGGCCGCCGGGGCGAGGCCGTGCTCAGCACCCTGCCCTGGAAGGCGGACCGGGTCGTGGTGGCCGAGCCCGTGTACGACGGCGGGGACCTGGTCGGCGCGGTCGTCACCGTCTCGGAGGCGTCGTCGATCTCGCGCAGCATCTGGTCGAGCTGGGGCATCCTCGTCGCCGCGGGCCTCGCGATGTGCGTGCTCGCCGTCGCCGTCGCGCACCGCACCGCCGGCTGGGTGCTGCGCCCCGTGCGGGCGGTCGACGCCGCCATGGGCGAGATCGGCCGCGGGCGGCTCGACGCGCGCATCCCGCCGGCCACCGGGCCGCCCGAGCTGCGCGCCGTCGTCTCCCGGTTCAACGCCATGGCCGCGCAGGTGGAGCACTCCATGCGCCGGCAGCAGGAGTTCGCGTCCAACGCCTCGCACGAGCTGCGCAACCCGCTCAACGCGCTCATGCTGCGCGTCGAGGACCTGGCCCTGTCCACGCCACCCGGGCACGCCACCGAGGTGGCGCACGTCCGCGCCGAGGCCGTGCGCATGGCGCACATCCTCGACGCCCTGCTGCTGCTCGCCGACGACGCCAACCTGGCCGCCGCCGCGCACCCCGTGGACGTCGCAGAGCTCGTCGGACGGCGCGTCGAGAGCTGGCGGCTGATCGCCGTCGGCCGGCACCTGGCGTTCGACGCCGTCCCCGACGGGGCGTGGGCCGAGCTCAACGAGATCGTGCTCGAGTGCGCGTTCGACGCCGTCCTCGACAACGCCGTGAAGTTCTCGCCCGACGGCGGCCGGATCGACGTGACGGTCGCCGTCCGGCCAGACGGCGCAGACGACGCCGACGACACGGACGGCGCAGACGGCGCGGCGGGCACGGTCGAGGTCACGGTGCGCGACCACGGCGCAGGCGTGCCGCCCGACGAGCTGGAGCGGCTGGCCGAGCGGTTCTGGCGCTCGCCCGGGCACAGCACGGTGCGCGGTTCGGGCCTCGGCCTCGCCATCGCGTCGGAGCTGCTCGCCACGGGCGGCGGCAGCCTGCGCCTCGCCCTGCCCGACGGCGGCGGCTTCGAGGTGCGCCTGCGGATGCCGGCGCGCGCGGCCGCGGTGGTGTCGTGAGCGCGACCCGCCGACCCCTGCTCGCGGCGCTCGCGGCCGTGCTGCTGGTGCTGCCCCTGCTGACCGGGTGCCTCGGGGACGACGCCCCGGGCGACCCGTGGGACGGGCACCGGCCCGCCGCGCTGACCGTGGCGACCGGCGGCGCGACGGGGATCTACCACGCGTACGGCGTCGCCCTCGCGGGGGTGCTCGAGGACCGGTACGACCTGCCGGTCGAGGTCGACCAGACCGGCGGCTCGGTGGAGAACCTGCAGAGCCTCGACGCCGGCACGGCGCAGGTCGCGTTCAGCGCCGCCGACGCCGCCCTCGACGCCGTCGCCGGCGTCGGGGAGTTCGACGAGCCGCTCGACGTGCGCACGCTGGGGCGCGTCTACGACGACTTCGTGCACCTCGTGGTGCCGGCCGGGTCCGCCGTGCACGGCATCGCCGACCTCGAGGGCAGGCGGGTCTCGCTCGGCGCACCGCGGTCCGGCACGGCGCTCATCGCGCACCGGCTGCTCGCCGCGGCCGACCTGCCCGTCGACGCGATCACCGCCCGCAGCCTCGGCCTCGACGACTCGATCGCCGCCCTGCGGGCGGGAGAGATCGACGCGTTCTTCTGGTCCGGCGGCCTGCGCACCCCCGGCCTGACGGCGCTCGCGGACGTCGTGCCCGTGCGCCTCGTGCCCCTGGGCGACCTGGTCGAGAAGGTGCGCTCGCGATACGGCAGCGGCTACCGGCACGGCATCGTGCCGGAAGGGATGTACGGGTCGTCGAGGGCGGTCGAGACGCTCGCCGTGCCGAACTTCCTCATGGTGCGCGGCGACATGCCGGACGCCGTGGCGCACGCCCTGGTGTCCACGCTGTTCGACGCGCGGTCCGAGATCGCCACCCAGGTGCCGTCGGCGGCCAACCTCGACCGCGTGCGGGCGATCTTCACCGACCCGGTCGAGCTGCACCCCGGCGCGCTCCGGTACTACCGGGAGACGAAGGACTGACCGCACGAGTCGCGCGGCGCGGCGGGCGCGGCGGGCGCGTCGGCGTGACCGTTCGTGCTGCATGATCACGCGCATGCTCATCGAACACGAGGGTCGTTCGCCGTCGGTCCACCCCACGGCCTATGTCGCGCCCACGGCCACGTTGTGCGGGGACGTCCGGGTCGGGCCGGGCTGCCGGGTGCTGTTCGGGGCCGTGCTCAGCGCCGAGGGCGGGGCGGTGGAGCTCGGCGAGGACTGCATCGTGATGGAGAACGCTGTCCTGCGCGGGACCCGTCGTGATCCTCTGGTCCTGGGCCGGCAGGTCCTGGTCGGCCCGGGCTCCTCCCTGAGCGGCTGCTCGGTCGAGGACGAGGTGTTCCTGGCCACCGGGAGCCGGGTCTTCAACGGCGCGCGCATCGGTGCCCGCTCGGAGGTGCGCATCAACGGGATCGTGCACCTGCGCACGGCGCTGCCCGCCGACTCGCTGGTGCCGATCGGCTGGGTCGCCGTCGGGGACCCCGCCCAGGTCTTCCCTCCGCAGGAGCACGAGGCGATCTGGGCGGTGCAGAAGGACCTCGACTTCCCCGGCTTCGTCTTCGGGCTGGAGCGTCCGGCCGACGGCGAGAGCCTCATGCCGGGCATCTCGGAGCGGTTCGGCCGGGCCCTCGGCCGCCACCTCGGCGACCGCCAGGTCTGAGGCCGCCGCGCGACGACGACTACTGCGACGACGACTACTGCGACGACGACTACCAGGACGACGCGGCCGGGACGGCGGAGACGAGCCGCAGCCGGTGGCCCACGCCGCCGCGCCAGGGCGCGGACGGGGTGTGGGACGCGGGGTAGCCACCGGGGTTGCGCCGGTACCAGCGCCACAGGTCGAGGCAGATCTCCTCGATGCCGCGGCCGGCTCGCCAGCCCAGCTCGGCCTCCGCGCGGCCGGGGTCGGCGTACGACACGGCGACGTCGCCGGCCCGGCGGGCAGCGACCCGGTAGGGCACGGGGCGGCCCGTCGCGGTCTCGAACGCCCGGACGGCGTCGAGCACGCTGGTGGGCCGGCCGCTGCCGAGGTTCCACGTGGACAGCTGCTGCTCCGCGTCGTCGAGCGCGTCGAGCGCGGCGACGTGCCCGGCCGCGAGGTCGTCGACGTGCACGTAGTCGCGCATCGGCGTGCCGTCGGGCGTCGGGTGGTCGGCGCCATGCACCTCGAGCTGGTCCCGGACCCCCGCTGCGGTCTCGGCGATCGCGGTGAGCAGCCCCGCCGAGGCACCCGGCCGGTCGGGGCCGAGGGTCGCAGACGGGTGGGCGCCGGCGGCCGCGAAGTGACGCACGACGCCCACCCGCAGCGCGGGGCCGGCGTCGGCCGCGACGTCGCGCAGGATCTGCTCGTTCATCGCGTGGCTGCGCCCCACCGGTCCCGTGGGAGCGAGGGGCGCGTCCTCGCGGTGCGGCAGGTCACGGCCCTCGCCGTACACCGCGGCCGACGACGACACGACCAGGCGGGCGACGCCGTACCAGGCCATGCAGCGCAGCAGCGTGAAGGTGGTGCCGAGGTTGGTCTCGTAGCTGTCCAGCGGCCGCGTGCCGCGCGCCCCGCGCTTGATCCCGGCGAGGTGCAGCACGGCGTCGAAGCCCTCGGCGTCGAAGAGCCGCTCGAGCGCGTCGATGTCAGCAGCGTCGGAGGCGTGCACCGGGACCGGCCGGCCGGCAAGGGCCGCCACCCGCTCCAGCGCCGCGGGCGTGCCCCGGGAGAAGTCGTCCACCACGACGACGTCGTGCCCGGCCTCGAGCAGCCGGAGCACCGTGTGCGACCCGACGTACCCCGCGCCTCCGGTCACCAGGACGCGCATGGTGGTTCCTCGCTTCACAGCTCACGACAGGTGTCTCGCCCCGTCATCCTGCTGGCCCGCACGGTCGGCGCGCAGCGATTTGAGGAACGTCAGAGGGAGCCCACGACCACCTGCCCCAGCTCCTGCGTGCAACGGGTGAGGGCCACGTAGAGCCCGTTCCAGCCACGAGGCTCCGCCACGATGCCGTCCGGGTCCACGACCAGGGCCGCGTCCCACTCCAGGCCCTTCGCGTCCGTGGCCGAGAGCACGGGGACGCCGTCGGGCAGGGCGGCACGCAGCACGTCGAGCCGCCGCACCGGCGCGACCACCCCGACCGTGCCGCCGTCGTACCGCTCGCCGAGGCGGGCGGCGGCGTCGGCCACGGCGGTGGGCCACGCGTCGCCGGCGACCTCCAGACGCCAGGGGGCGACGGGCGCGGAGCGGACCGCGCGCGGCGGGTCGTTGCGGCTGCCGGCCTGCCGCAGCACGGGGCCGGTGAGCGCCATGACCTCGCGCGGGGTGCGGTAGCAGATGGTGAGGTCCGCGCGTCGCCAGCGGTCGCCGAGGGCGTCGCCCACCGCCTCGCCCCAGTCCGTCTGGCGGTGCGCGGACGACGCCTGGTCGATGTCGCCGACGGCCGTGACCGACCGGGTCGGGCAGCGGCGCACCACCATGTGCCACTGCATCCCGGAGAGCTCCTGCGCCTCGTCGACGACGACGTGGCCGTACGTCCAGTCGCGGCGCGCGGCCGCCCGGCCGGCGACGAAGACGCCGTCCTCGTCGTGCGCCGCGTCGCCTCCTGTGCGCACGGAGGCGTCGCCGTCGCGCTCGCCGAGCAGCTCGGCGAGCGCGTCGAGCAGCGGGACGTCGCTGCTCGCCCATCCGGCGTCGCCGCCCGCGGGCTCGGCGACCACGCGCGCCACCTCGTCCGGCGTGAGGTCCGGCGCGTGCGCGCGCAGCGTGCGCGGGTCGTGCAGCAGGGAGGCGAGCTCCGCCTCCGGGTCGCGGGGAGGCCACCAGGCGTCGAGGGCGGCGGCGACGCCGTCGTCGACGGCGACCCGCTCGCGCAGCGTCTCGAGGTCCGCGTCGGACAGGACGCCGTCGACGTCGGAGCCCGTGGCGCCGCTGTGCACGGCGCGGTCGTCCTTGGCCGCGAGCGCGGCGTCGAGCTGGCCGAGCACGTCCTCGAAGCCCTCCTCCGCGCGGGCGAGCAGCTCGGCCTGCCGGTCGGCGACGGCGTCGGTGAGCAGGTCGTGCACCCGGTCGACGACGCGGTCCCGGGTGCGGTGATAGGACCCGGCCCCCGCGGCGGCGCGCCGGGCGGCCGTGACCTGCGCCTCGGGCAGGACGTGCTCCTCACCGTCGAGCACCAGGGCGAGCGGGCCGTCCGCCGGCTCGAGGGACGCGACGAACCGGCGCAGCGCGGGCAGCCACGACGAGCGGCCCTTGATCTCCGCGACGTCTCGGTCCTCGGAGCGTGTCGGGCGCAGGCCCGGGACGAGGGTGTCGCACGTCGCCGAGACGACGGCCGTCTCGCCCAGCGCGGGCAGCACCTGGGCGATGTAGTCGAGGAACCGGGTCGACGGCCCCACGACCAGGACGCCGCGCTCCGCCAGGTGGGGGTGGGCGAACAGCAGGTACGCGACCCGGTGCAGCGCCACGACCGTCTTGCCCGTCCCGGGCCCGCCCTGCACCACGAGCGGCGTGCGGGCGTCCGCGCGCACCACGTCGTCCTGCTCGCGCTGCAGCGTCGCGACCGCCGTGCCCATGCGACCCGTGCGTCGCTCGTCGAGCGCGGCGAGGAGCGCGCCCTCGCCGACGAGGCCCGAGTCGTCCAGGCCGCCGTCGAGCGGCTCGTCGTCGACGCCCACCACCCGGCGCCCGTCGGTGCGCACGTGCCGGCGGCGGCGCAGGCCCTGCGGGTCCACCGGCGTGGCGGTGTAGAACGGCCGGGCCACGGCGGCGCGCCAGTCCACCACCAGCGGCTCGTCGTCCTCCGTCGCGCCGGGCAGGCCGACGCGGCCCAGGTGCCGCACCGACCCGTCGTCGCCGTCGATCCGGCCGAAGACGAGGCCGTGGTCTGCCTGGCGCAGCTCTGCGCGCCGTGATCGCAGCCGCGCGATCCGGGCGCGGGCGGCCGCGTCCTCCGGCCGGGCCGTGTGCAGCGCCGCGTCGAGGTCGTCGAGCACCGTGGCGCGCCGGGCCCACGCCGCGTCGAGCGTCGTCTGCTCCTCCGCGACGGCGTGGCTCGCGGCGTCGGGCACGGCGTCGGGAGCGGCATCGGGCGCGGGGGCGGTGTCGGTGGGGGTGTCGGGAGCGGTGTCGGCGTCGGGCGTGGTGTCGGCGTCGGGCGTGGTGTCGGCGTCGGGCGTGGTGTCGGCGTCGGGCGTGGTGTCGGCGTCGGGCGTGGTGTCGGCGGGATTCTGGGGGGCAGCCTGGGGCACGGGACCTCGATCTGGACGGCGGACGGGCCCTGGCCCAACGCCGGCCGCCGCGAGTTCGTTCCCGCCCGCGCCGTGTCGCCGAACAGGTGGTTGAGCACGTTCTGAGGCCATATTCCGTGCTCAACCGCCTGTTCGGCGCGCCGTGGCGGGGGTGGTCAGGCGTGGCGGAATACGTGGTGGGGGTATATGGTTCCGAGTGTTGAATACCCCCTAGGGGTATCAGATCGAGTCGCGAACCCTCCGGACGAGACGAGGATCGAACCGTGGACCACACCCCACCCGACCAGCACACCGGGCACCTCCGCCCCGACGACGCCGCGCGCGTGCTGGAGCACGGTCATCCCGACCACACCCAGCACGCCGAGCGCGCCGGGCACACCGACCACACCGGGCACGACGGCGCGGTCGGGGACGCCCACGCGGGTCACGACATGGCCGGCCATGGAGGCCACGGCGGACACGGCGGACACGGCGGTCACGGTGATCACGTGGCACAGTTCCGCCGGCTGTTCTGGATCATGCTGGCGCTCGCGGTGCCGACGGTCGCGCTGTCGCCGATGTTCGCGATGGTGCTCGGCTACGAGCTCCCCACCGCGCCGTGGGTCTCCTGGGTCTCGCCGGTGCTGGGCACGGTGATCTTCGCGTGGGGCGGCAAGCCGTTCCTCACGGGCGCGATGTCGGAGCTCCGGGCCCGCCGCCCCGGGATGATGCTGCTGATCGGGCTGGCGATCACGGTGGCGTTCGTCGCGTCGCTCGGCGCGAGCCTCGGCGTGCTCGACCACCAGCTCGACTTCTGGTGGGAGCTCGCCCTGCTGGTCGTGATCATGCTGCTCGGGCACTGGGTCGAGATGCGCTCGCTGGCGCAGACCACGTCCGCCCTCGACTCGCTGGCGGCGCTGCTGCCGGACGAGGCGGAGCGCGTCGAGGGTGACGGCGACGACCAGCGCGTCGTCATCGTCGCGCCGTCGGACCTGCGCGTGGGCGACGTCGTCCTCGTGCGACCGGGCGGCAGCGTCCCCGCGGACGGTCGCGTGGTGGACGGTCGCGCCGAGATGGACGAGTCGATGGTCACGGGGGAGTCGCGCGCCGTGGCCCGCACGACGGGCGACGCCGTCACGGCGGGCACGGTCGCGACCGACTCCAGCCTGCGGGTCGAGGTCGTCGCGACCGGCGACGACACGGCGCTGGCAGGCATCCAGCGCCTGGTCGCGGACGCGCAGGCGTCGTCGTCGCGGGCCCAGCGGCTGGCGGACCGCGCCGCCGGCTGGCTGTTCTGGTTCGCCCTGGGCGCCGCCGTCGTCACGGCAGTCGCGTGGACGGCGCTCGGGTTCCCGGACGACGCCGTCGTCCGCACCATCACCGTCCTCGTCATCGCCTGCCCGCACGCGCTGGGGCTCGCCATCCCGCTGGTCGTCTCCATCGCCACCGAGCGGGCCGCCCGCGGCGGGGTGCTGATCAAGGACCGCCTCGCGCTGGAGAGCATGCGCACCGTGGACGCCGTCCTCTTCGACAAGACCGGCACGCTCACCAAGGGCGAGCCGACCGTGGCGGCGGTGTCCACCTCCGGCGCCGACCTCGACGACGACGCCGTCCTGGCCCTGGCCGCTGCGGCCGAGGCGGACAGCGAGCACCCGCTCGCGCGGGCGATCGTCCGCGCCGCGGAGGCGCGCGGCCTCGACGTCCCCCGCGCGACGGACTTCTCGTCGTCGCCCGCGGTCGGCGTGGTCGCGACGGTCGGCGGCCACGAGGTCCGCGTCGGCGGGCCGCGCCTGCTCGAGGAGCAGGGGGTGAGCGAGGTCGCCGAGGCCGACGGGTGGCGCGGCGACGGCGCGATCATCCTGCACGTGCTGCGCGACGGCGTCGTCGTCGGCGGGCTGAAGCTCGCGGACGAGGTCCGGCCGGAGTCGGCGGAGGCGGTCGCGGCGCTGCACCGGCTCGGGGTGCAGGTCGTGATGATCACCGGCGACGCCGAGGCCGTGGCGCGGTCCGTGGCGGAGGAGCTCGGCGTCGACCGCTGGTTCGCGGGCGTGCGGCCCGGGGACAAGTCGGCGCGTGTCGCGGAGCTGCAGGCGGAGGACAGCAGGGTCGCGATGGTCGGGGACGGCGTCAACGACGCCCCGGCCCTCGCGCAGGCCGACGTCGGCATCGCGATCGGTGCCGGCACGGACGTCGCCATCGCGTCGGCGGGCGTCATCCTGGCCAGCGACGACCCCCGGTCGGTGCTGTCGGTGATCGAGCTGTCCCGGGCCGGGTACCGGAAGATGAAGCAGAACCTGTGGTGGGCGGCGGGCTACAACCTGCTGTCGGTGCCGCTGGCGGCGGGCGTGCTCGCACCGGTGGGGTTCGTGCTGCCGATGTCGGTCGGGGCGCTCCTGATGTCGCTGTCCACCGTGGTGGTGGCCCTCAACGCGCAGCTGCTGCGGCGCCTCGACCTGCGGCCCGACGTCGCGACCCGGGCGGTCCTGGGCCGCTGACCCCCGTCGCCGAACAGGTGGTTGTACACGTTCTGAGGTCTCAGAACGTGTACAAC